>JAGXIQ010000009.1 GCA_024635625.1 Loktanella sp.
CAACCTACGCAGGGCGTCGACGTTGGTGCAAGGTTCGAGATTTACCGCATTCTGCGGGAGGTATCTGCTGCGGGCACGCCGGTCATCGTAAATTCGTCCGACGCAGCGGAACTCGAAGGTCTATGCGACACCGTCGTCGTCATGTCGCGCGGACGCGTGGCAGAAGTACTCAAGGGCGAAGCTATCACCGAGGAGCGGATCGTCAGCGCAGCAGTGCAGGCGGGGACTCATGCACCAAACGTCGGTGAGCCGACAGCAAAAGTTCATAAGACACACGGTGGCTGGCGGCACCTGGTGCAAAGCGACAACGCCACGGCAATCCCGCTTTCTGCTGTCATCTTGCTGCTAGGGCTTTATGTTTATGGTCAGAACGCAAACTATCTGTCTTTCTTTAACATCTCGAACATTTTGCTGTTAGCGACGGCCCTTGGGTTCATCGCCATGGGGCAAACCATTGCCCTGCTCATGGGCGGGATCGACTTGTCTGTCGGGCCACTGGCGGGATTTCTTGTTGTTGTCGGCTCGTTTTTCATTAACGACGGCCAGTCGGACGCTATGATTGCGCTGGGATTTGCTGCCATGTTCGTCTGTGCCGCCGTGGTTGGCACAATCAACGGCAGCCTGATGCGATATGCCAACTTCACGCCTATCGCGGCAACGCTGGCTATGTATATCGGCCTGCAGGGTATGAGCTTTGTACTGCGCGATGGGCCGGGCGGTTACATCAACTTTGGCGTCATGGACTGGCTGACGTGGAAGCTGGGGCCGATCCCGGTCGCATTTATCGCCCTGATCGCCTTTGTGCTGGTTGGCGAAGTTTTGCTACGCCGTGTGCGTGGTGGTTGGCAACTTCGCGCCGTCGGGTCAGAGGAGGGTGCCGCACGCCGACTTGGCGTGCGCGTGGACCGAGTTTTCATCCTTGGGTATGTCGGCGTGTCCTTACTTACCGCCTGCGGCGCGATCATGCTAATGGCGCAGATCGGTGTCGGCGATCCGGCACAGGGGATCACTTATACCCTGTCCAGTATCACGGCGGTCGTGCTGGGCGGCACCAGCCTGCGTGGCGGTCGAGGGACATTCATCGGGACGATCCTCGGTGCAGTGCTGCTGACCGAGGTGCTGAACGCGGTGTCGTTCCTCGGGTTGTCGCAAGCCTATCAATATTTCTTTCAAGGTGCGCTGATCGTCGTGGCTGCACTGATCTATGCCACTGCCCGTAGCCGCGCCGAGGTGCCCGCATGACCAATGATTTCATCTATCAGTCTACCCCATCACGCGTGATTTTTGGGGACGGTACGCTGGCGCAGGTTGGCGCAGAGATTGAAAGGCTGAGTTGCAAGCGCGCCTTTCTGCTGTCGACCTCGTTTCAAGCGGCAGACCTTGCCGCGCTGGCCGACCGTTTGGGGTCACTGGCGGCCGGCAACTTTACCGATGCCGCCATGCACACGCCAGTCGCGGTGACGCAAGCGGCAATGGCTGCCTATGACGCCTGCGGGGCGGACTGCATTGTGGCGTTGGGCGGTGGGTCCACCATCGGCCTGGGAAAGGCGATTGCGTATCGCAACGATGCCCCTCAGATCGTCATCGCCACAACCTACGCCGGGTCCGAGGTGACGGACATCCTTGGCCAGACTGAAAACGGGACCAAGACTACGGTCCGCGATCCGAAGATCCGGCCAGAGGTCGTGATTTACGACCCCACACTGACCACCGGCCTGCCTGTCGCGATGAGCGTGGCGAGTGGCCTGAACGCCATGGCCCATGCAGTTGAGGGGCTCTATGCGCCAGATGCCAACCCCGTGACGTCACTTTTGGCGGTCGAAGGCATCCGGGCGCTGAAGACTGCGTTGCCGCTGATCGTCAGTGATCCAAAGGACTTAACGGCACGCAGCCAAGCGCTTTACGGATCTTGGTTGTGTGGTGTGGTGCTTGGATCTGTAGCAATGTCACTGCACCATAAGCTCTGTCACACGCTGGGTGGTGCCTGCGACCTGCCGCACGCGGAAACCCATGCAATCCTTTTGCCGCATACCGCCGCCTATAACGCACCCGCCGCTGTGCAGGCACTTGAACCCGCTGCTGCAATGTTCGGCGGCGATTTGGGCGGGGGACTTTACGATCTGGCGGTGAAACTAGGCGCGCCATTGGCGCTGAAGAACCTTGGCCTGGACCAAGGTGCCCTTGAACATGTCGCCGATCTGGCGGTGAAAGACCCCTATAGCAACCCGCGCGACGTGACTCGCGACGGCATCCTTGGCCTGCTGACGCGGGCTTACGATGGCGTCCGACCGACCGCGTCCTGACCCGAAAGGTTTCTTTTCTAATGACCGATACGATCGCCTATTTCACCGAGAGCGAGTCCGTCGATGCCGTGACGGCGCGTGTGGGCGAGCGCACAGATCCGCGGATATCCCTTGTTATGAATGCGCTGGTCACGCATCTGCATGCGTTCATCAAGGACGTGGAGCTGACGCAGGCCGAATGGGCGTTAGCGGTGGAATTCCTGACCAAGACCGGCCAGATGTGCGACGGCAACCGGCAGGAATTCATCTTGCTGTCCGATGTGCTGGGTGTGTCGATGCTGGTCGATGCGATTAACAACCGCCGGCCTGCGGGAGCGACAGAGAATACGGTTCTCGGCCCGTTTCACGTCGATGGCGTGCCGGAGTATGAGATGGGAACGAACATCAGCAAGGACGGCGGCAAGGAAACCTGTCTGTTTCAGGGGATCGTTACGGATCTGGGCGGCAAGCCCTTGGAGGGTGCCCGCATTGATGTCTGGTCCGACAACGAAGACGGGTTCTATGACGTCCAGCAACCGGGCATCCAACCACACAACAACAACCGCGGCGTCTTTGTCACTGGGCCGGACGGACTGTACTGGTTTGAAGGCATCAAGCCGGTGTCCTATCCAATCCCCAACGATGGACCTGTGGGCCAACTTCTCGGAAACTTAGGCCGTCATCCTTACCGTCCCGCGCATATGCACTTCATCGTAAGCGCACCGGGGTTTGAGACGGTCATCACCCACACCTTCGTGGCGGGCGATACCTATCTGAAATCCGATGCGGTCTTTGGCGTCAAGAAGACCCTGATAGCGGAATATACTCAGACGCCAGACGGGGACACCCGCTGGCAGTCTACCTTCGACTTCATAATGACTCCGGACACATAGGATCACGCCGTGAAAGCTAACCCCCGTATCGCATTTCTCGGAACCGGCGCGCAGGGTGCCTCCATCGCGGCTGATTTTGCGCTGGCCGGCCTTGATGTGACCTTTATCGATCAATGGCCTGCGCACGTCGAGGCAATGCGCAAGGACGGCCTGAGGGTCCATATGCCGACCCGCACGATCCACACGCCGGTCAAGGCGCTGCACCTGTGCGAGGTGGCAGAGATCAAAGTGCCGTTCGACCTCGTGTTCCTTGTCGTCAAGGCCTACGATACCCGCTGGGCCTGCGAGTTGATCAAGCCGGTGCTGGCCCCGGACGGGTTTATCGTTGGTCTGCAGAACGGGATGACCCATGAGGATATCGCCCAGATCCTGGGACGCGAACGCACCATTGGTGCGGTGATCCAGATTGCATCGAATATGTGGAACCCGGGTGTCACGACACGCCAGAATGATCACGATGAATCCTGGTTTGCCCTTGGTGCTCTCGATCCGGCCATGCAGCCGCAAGTCGAGGTCGTGGCTGATATTTTGCGCCATTCTGGCCGGGTCGAGGTGAAGGATGATATCCGGTCAGCAAAATGGATGAAGCTGATTGTTAACGCTGCAGAACTGATCCCGTCCGCGATCATTGACACTGCCCTTAACGATGCCGCGCGATTGCCAGGTATGCTCGATCTGATGCGCAAGGCTGGCTACGAGGCGATGGAGGCCGCCCTAGCCGACGGCGCCACCATTATGCCGATCATCGGAATGCCCCCGGTGATGAGCAATCATCCCGAGCGCTACGTGGACGAGATCTTTGAGGAGGTTCTGAAGACGTTCTCTCGCGAGGATACGCTGACCACATCCTTGCAGGATTGGCGCAAAGGACGGCGTGCGGAAGTCGAAGAAGTGAACGGTTGGGTGGTCGATACGCTCGCCACGCATGGCAAATCTGCACCGGTCAATAAGCGGGTCGTTGAGATTGCACTGGAGATCGAAGCAGGTGACTTACCGCTGACCAATGACAATCTCTCGCTGCTTTTGCAATCCGTCTGACAGCCGCGGTCCAGCAATGCTTAGGGCCGGAACGAAAGTACATGGCATCAATGCGACGCTAGGCCTGCATCAAGCGCAGGATCATCTTTAAGGTTTGTTGGTGCTGGTTTGCTTATCCGTCATGTCGAATAACTCTGCGCCGAGGACATGAAAGTATGTCCGGCGATTCTAGACGTCGAAATACCTTAGTATAACGATCTGACACCTATTCAACCCGCGGCTTCCTTAACGTCACTTTCATCTGGTCAAAGTTGGCGATAGTCAGGCTTACGTCGAATTATCAGAGAAAGCCATTGATGATGTTGGACCAATCACAGGTGCGCACAGCGCTGGCCTCGCACTATGATCTCGCCCCCGACGTGGATCTAGCTGCGGCCATGCAATCCACCTATGACCGGATGGCGCGTGTCGTGTCTCCAGCGGATTGGGCGATCTATGCACCCTACGTGAAGGCGATCAACGACCTGAAGCGCGAAAAGAATGCCGTCATTCTGGGCCACAACTACATGACGCCAGAGATTTTCCACGGCGTGTCGGATTTCGTCGGCGACAGCCTTCAGCTGGCGATGAAGGCAACAGAGGTCGATGCGGACATCATCGTGCAGGGCGGTGTGCATTTCATGGCCGAGACCAGCAAGATCCTTAGCCCCGACAAGATGGTGCTGATGCCGGATATGGACGCGGGTTGCAGTCTGGCGGAATCCATCACCGCTGCCGGTGTCGAGGAGATGCGCGCCAAATACCCCGGTGCGGCGGTGGTGTCATACGTCAATACGACGGCCGAGGTGAAGGCCGCCTCTGACATCTGCTGCACCTCGTCGAACGCGGTGCAGATCGTCGACGCGATGGAAGGCGACACGGTGATCATGACGCCGGATCAGTTTCTGGCGCAGAATGTCGCGAACCAGTCCCGCAAGAAGGTCGTGTTCTGGAAAGGGTCGTGCATCGTCCACGAGCTTTACACCGCCGCCGACCTGCGCGCCTACCGCGAGATGGACCCGGAGGTGAAGATCATCGCCCACCCCGAATGCACGCCAGAGGTGGTGGCAGAGGCCGATTTTACCGGGTCGACCAGTGGTATCCTTGACTGGGTGCAACATCACCAGCCGAAAAAGGCGATGCTGGTGACAGAATGTTCGATGGCTGCCAACATTGCCGACGCATTGCCGGGGGTCGAGTTCGCCAAGCCCTGCAACATGTGTCCCTACATGAAGAGGATCAGCCTCGAAAAGATCCTCTATGTACTGCACACGCTGGACAATCAGGTCGAGGTAGAGGCCGGGGTTGCGGCCCGAGCGCGGCTGTCTGTGCAGCGTATGATCGACGTATCGCGCCAGTTGGGCCTTTGATCCGGCATGAAAACGGTTGAAACTGATCGGATTGTGATCGTCGGTGCCGGGTTGGGCGGGCTTTACGCCGCACTCGCATTGGCACCGCATCCCGTCGTCATTGTCTCGCCTGAAACCTTGGGCGAAGGGTCGAGTTCCGCCTGGGCGCAAGGCGGTGTGGCCGCCGCGATGGCCGAAGCTGACAGCCCGGAGGCCCATGCCGCTGATACGATCAGGGTCGGCGCGGGCATCGTCGATGCTGCGGTAGCCAAGTTTGTCACCGAAGACGCCCGCGCGCATATTCTTGGCCTGACAGACCTTGGCACACCTTTCGACCGGACGTCCGACGGCGGCTACGTGCTCTCGCGCGAGGCCGCTCATGGTTTTGCCCGCGTGGTGCGGGTCAAGGGCGATCAGGCGGGTGCAGCCATCATCAAATCGCTGATCCAGAAAGTCAGGGACTGCGACACGATTCAAGTGCTGGAAGGCACAATGGCGCTGGCTCTGGACGTGACAGAGGGCGCGCTCACCGGTATTCACGTGCAGAATTCCGGGCCGGATCGCTCAGCTCCGGTGCGCCTTCGGGGAGCGGCCTATCTGATTGCGGGGGGCGGGTCCGGCGGGCTGTTCGCCTTGACGACAAATCCGCAGCGCATCCAGGGCCAAGTGATCGGCATGGCGGCGAGGGCCGGTGCTATCATTGCAGACGCCGAATTCGTCCAGTTCCACCCCACGGCGATCGACGTCGGCAAGGACCCAGCCCCCTTGGCGACAGAGGCGCTGCGCGGTGAAGGTGCCACCCTCATCAATGCCGACGGTGACCGCTTCATGCTCGGTATCCATCCCGATGCCGAACTGGCCCCGCGCGACATTGTCGCCCGTGAAGTCTTCAATCAGACCCAAGCGGGCAAACGCCCGATGCTGGACACCCGCGCCGCGCTTGGCCCAAGGATCAAGGACCTGTATCCGGCGGTGACAGAAGCCTGTCTGCAAAACGGGATCGATCCAGCCACCGACCCGATCCCGGTTGCGGCCGCCGCCCATTACCACATGGGCGGGATCGCGACCAATGCCGCGGGCCAGTCGTCGCTGGGGAACCTGTGGGTCTGCGGCGAAGCCTCCGCTACGGGGTTGCACGGTGCGAACAGGCTGGCGTCCAACGGCCTGCTGGAGGCGTTGGTCTACGCCCGTATCTGTGCTGAAGGCATCATGAAGGTTCATCCGGTGAAGCAGGCCCCGCCAGTCGCAATCGCGTTCGAGGCTGGCGGCAAAGTCCCTGACGCCGCCGTCGTGACGGCCCTGCGGCGCACCATGACCGACAACGTCGGCGTGGTGCGCACGCAAAGCGGTCTCTTGCGGGCATTGCGGGATATTGCGGCGCTTGAAGCCGCGCAATCCGATGTCCCCGATGTCATGAACATGTGTGCCACCGCGACGCTGATCGCAGCCGGTGCGCTGACCCGGGAAGAGAGCCGCGGTGCCCATGAACGGGCCGACTTTCCCGACCGGCACGCCGGGGTCGGACACCGCTCTATGACCACACTGGCCAAGGCCCTCGCCTTGCGCTCTCAGGCTTGCAAGGAAACATGATGACACTCGCCGCTCAGCTGCCCGATCTGGTTCTGGAACCGCTTGTCCGTAACGCGCTGATGGAAGACCTTGGCGCTTATGGCGATATCACGACGCGGGCGGTGGTGCCGGACGGCGTCACCTACGCAGCACGGCTGAATGCCCGCGAAGCCGCCGTTGTCTCGGGGATGCAGATCGCCCGGCTGGCGTTTCATCTGGTCGATCCCACGCTGGTCGTGGAAATCCTGATCCCGGATGGGCAAGCCTGCCAAAAGGGCGAGGTGCTGATGACGGTCAGCGGAGCGGCTGCCTCGATCCTGTCGGGCGAACGCGTCGCCCTGAACTTTGTCAGTCATGTGATGGGTATCGCAACCAAGACCGCCGCTTTCGTGGCGCAGGCCAGCGGCACCAACGCCCGCATCACCTGCACCCGCAAGACGACGCCGGGTTTGCGAAGCGTCGAAAAGCTGGCCGTGCTGCATGGTGGCGGGGCCAACCATCGTTATTCCCTGTCGGATGCCGTGCTGATCAAGGACAATCACATCGCGGCGGCCGGTGGTGTCGCGGCGGTGCTGACAGCGGCAAAGCGCAACGTGTCTCATATGACGACGGTCGAAATCGAAGTCGATACGCTGGACCAACTGGCCGACGTTCTGGCAGTTGGCGGCGCGCAGGTCGTCTTGTTGGACAATATGGACAACGCGACATTGCGGCAAGCCGTGGCAATGGTCGACGGGCGGCTGGTGACAGAAGCCAGCGGCAACGTGGTTCTGGATCGCATCGCGTCCATTGCGGCGACGGGCGTGGACTACATCTCCTCCGGGGCGCTGACCCATTCGGTGACGGCCATTGATGTCGGGCTGGATTTCTGAGAGTCTGAATAGAGATGGTCTCCGAAATCTGGGCACTTACGCAAGGCCATATTTTCTGCCTTCTGCTCTTCGACACGAAGGAGATCGAAGAGCATTACCCATCGGGCACGGCGGGCAACGAAGTTCGTCGCCGCCGCAATGCTAGGCCAGCACTAGCCGCAGAATCATGTCGCCGACGTGCTGGCGTAGGGTCGCCTGTCCGGCTTCATCGAATAACTCCGCGCCGAAAATGTGTGAAAACGTCGCCCGGTTCGACACGTTGAAATAGCTGAGCGCTGAAATGTGCCAGTGCAATTCGACCGCCGTCAGGCCGGGGCGAAAGATGCCCTGCGCCATACCGTTTGCATAGATGACGTCCAGCATGCTGATCGCAGAGGAGTTTTCGCCGGATATCTTGTCCGAATCGGGCATGTGGTGGGCTTCGTGGATATTCTCGATCATGACGAGCCGGATGAAGTCCTGCGATCGACGGTGATTTTCAAAGGTGAACTCTGCGAGCTTGCGTAGGGCCACTTCGGGCGGAAGCCCCGTGAGCTCCAAGGCATCCTCAGCTTCGCGCGTCTGGCGGTATGCGTCGGCCAGCACTTCGCGGTATAGGCCCTCCTTGTCGACAAAATAGTAATAAATCATCCGCTTTGACGTCGAGGTGCGAGAGGCGATCTCGTCTATGCGGGTCCCGGACAGACCTTTTTGCGCAAAAATTTCCCGGGCTACCTGCAGGATGTTACTGCGCACGCCGTCGGGGTCCTGCTTCCACCTACGACGCGGCAAATCAGTGTCTTCGTCAGAGTCTGTCGTCTGCGCCATTTCCAGCCGTCTCCCTCGCAGGTCAGGCGGTCTGAATAGTAAGGTTTTTGCCGGAAGTCCCGCTTTTCTTCGGATTTAGCATTCGAAATGTAACCACTTGAACATTTTCTTGACATAATTAACCAGACCGAACAATGTGGCGAAGATCCGGTTGAGGGCTGGATTGAAGGAGGATCGTTATCTTGACCGAAATATGGATGCCCCACGTGGACAATCGCCCGGCAAGTGGCGATCGTCGTGTGCTTGTCGGCTTGTTAGGGCACGGCATCAGCGCGTCCCGCACGCCGCGTATGCATATGGCGGAAGGTGCCGCGAAGAGGATGGATTACGATTATCGTCTAATCGATGTTGCGGATTGCGATCCGGCCCCCGCGATGGAAGATATCTTGGCGCAGGTTGAGGCTGCGGGCTTCGGCGGATTGAACGTCACGTTCCCCTACAAGCAGGCAATTATCCCGCATCTGTCCCAGCTTTCGGAAAATGCGCGCAACGTGGGTGCGGTGAACACGGTCGTATTCCGCGATGGGCAACGACTGGGGCACAACACAGATTACTGGGGATTCGCCGAAAGCTTTCGCCTTGGGTTGCCCGATGCTAAGCGAGATGCCGTGCTGATG
>JAGXIQ010000081.1 GCA_024635625.1 Loktanella sp.
GCAAACGACATTGGAGACGATCTACCACCGAAAACCATCATGAGGCGCACGACGCGACCTCGGAGAGAACCATGCCCCCGGACGGACGTATCGCGACCCTGCTTGACAAGGCCGCAATCAGAGAACCGTTTTTGGAACGGTTCGCTGAGCCAAAACAGAAAGTGATGATCCATTCGGAGAAGGGCTCTCCGTTCACCAGTACAGAGTAACGATCGTTTCTTAGCAAACATAATCTAGATGCCAGTATGAGCAGGCGTGGGAATTGCCATGACAATGCTGTCGCAGCGAGCTTCTTCCAGCTTTTGAAACGGGAACGGGTCAGGCGGCGGACATACCTCACACGGGGTGCCGCAAGGCAGGACGTGTTCGATTACATTGAGATGTTTTACAACCCAACACGCACGCTCACCAACAACGGCACGCTGTCGCCGGTTGACTATGAAGCAACAGAGTTGAACCTGAAAAATGCAGGCATCTAGGAAACTAGGGGCACCTCATGTCGCGGTTTGACGGCGTATTCAGGCACTCTTTATCTCTCGCGCCTTTGCATCGCTTTCAGAGCAACCGTTGTCGATTCACGAGAATATCCTCGAAGATCGCAGCGTAGATCCTCTTCAAGCACGGGCAAAGTTGCCGCCAACCTCTTCACACAAATCGATAAAAAGCTTCACATTCCTGTTACAGCCCAACGCCATGTCAGGCGCAGTGATTGGCGCGGGGGTGGTCAGGCGATGGCCGCTGCTCTTGCGTCTCTTCATCTTTGGGGGACCACCAAGGTCCAAAATACGGCGCAGCCGGTGCCCGCGGGGGCCGCTGCGTTATTGCACGTGCCCAGCATGGGCATACAAAAGACCGGAGCTAACACATGACCCGAATTTCACTCGCCTCGGCCGCTGCGCTGGCACTTTTTGCCAATGCCGCATCCGCCCAGACCGAAATCAGCTGGTGGCATGCCATGGGCGGCGCGCTGGGCGACACGGTCAACCAGATCGCGACCGACTTTAACGCCAGCCAGTCCGACTATGTCATCACCCCCGTGTTCAAAGGCACCTACGAAGAAGCCTTGACCGCTGGCATCGCCGCCTTCCGCGCGGGCGAGCAGCCGAACATCTTGCAAGTTTTTGACGCTGGCGCTGCTACCGTGATCGCCGCACAGGGCGCGACCATTCCGGTGCAGGATCTGCTGATCGACAATGGCGTTGATTTTAATATCGAAGACTACATTTCCGGCGTGCGCTACTTCTACGCCGATAGCGAAGACAAGATGATCGGCATGCCGTTCAACTCTTCCTCGCCCATCATGTACTACAACGTGCAAGCGCTGGAAGCCGCAGGCGTCACCCCGCCGAAGACCTACGAAGAATTCGAAACCGTGACCGCCCCCGCGCTGGTCGAAGCCGGCTATATCCCGCTGGCGCAGTCCCACTCCCCGTGGATCTGGGTCGAAAACTTCATGTCCCGTCATGATCTGCCGTTTGCCACGAACGACAACGGCTACACCGGTCTGGACACCCAGATCCTAGTGAATTCGCCAGAGCTGAAAATGCACTGGAGCAAGGTCAAGGAATGGCGCGATGCGGGTTTCTACGAGTGGTATGGTGCCGCTTGGAACGACAACCAAAAGCCGTTTGAAGAAGGTAAAGTTGCGATCTGGATGGGCTCTTCGGGTTCCTTCGGGGGGCTAAGCAAGCTGGACCTGCCGTTCGATTTTTCGGCAACTGTTTTGCCGTACTGGGAATCTGTCACGACAGAGCCAAAGCAGACCTTCATCGGCGGCGCGGCGCTCTTCGCCATGTCCGGCAAGTCTGACGCGGAAAACGCCGCAACGGCTGCGTTCTTTCAGTACCTGACATCGCCTGAAACGCAGGTCATGTGGCACAAGGAAACCGGTTACGTCCCGGTCACCACCGCTGCCTACGAGATGGCCAAGGCTGAAGGCTACTATGACGAGCTGCCTGCTGCTGAAGTTGGCATCGAGCAGCTGTCGCTGCCCGCAGGCGAGCACACCAAAGGCTATCGCATGGGCTTTTACGTGCAGATCCGCGACGTGATGAACCGCGAATTTGGCCGCATCCTGGCCGGTGATACCAGCGTCGACGACGCCTTCACCGTGATCGAGGCCGAGTCGAACGAGCTGCTGGCGAAGTTCGCCCAGACCCAAGGCTAATCACGAAAAATCGCCGAAGGCCCCCTGCGGCCTTCGGCACCCCTTTGGAAATGTCTCATGAAACGTGCCGGATTTACCTCAGCATGGCTGCCAGCCATGCTTTTGCTGCCTCAATTGGCGGTCATCGCGATCTTCTTTTACTGGCCCGCAGCCCACGCGCTGCGATCTTCGTTTTACCTCCAAGACCCCTTCGGGTTCGGTGAAACCTTTGTCGGGCTGTCAAACTTCACATCCCTGCTGACATCCGCCGCCTATAGCCGCGCCGCGTGGTTCACGGTGTTCTTTACGCTGATCGTCACCTTCGGATCGCTTAGCATCGCTCTGCTGCTTGCGGTTAAGGCCGACAAGGTCATCCGGGGGGCTAAGACCTATCGCACGCTGCTGATGTGGGTCTATGCTGTCGCCCCGCCCGTGGCCGGCGTGATCGGCCTGATCATGTTCAACCAAAGCTGGGGGCCGCTAAAGGAATTCTTTGCGCTGTTCGGCTGGGACTTCAAACTGGGCGTGAACTACTTCGATACCGCCTTTGCAATGATCGCCGTGTCGATCTGGAAACAGGTGCCGGTCAATTTCATCTTCTTCCTGTCTGGCCTGCAATCGATCCCGAAATCAGTGCGCGAGGCGGCGTTGATCGACAACCGTTCTGCCACGGGTCGGTTCTGGGACATCACCTTTCCGCTGTTGGCCCCAACTGGGTTTTTCCTGCTGATCACCAATATCACCTACGCGATGTTCGACACCTTCGGCGTGATCGACACGGTGCTAAAGGGGCAGCCGGGCAACAACCCGATGACGCTGGTCTACAAGGTCTATGTCGACGGCTTTCGCGGCAACGATCTTGGCGGATCGTCTGCGCAATCTGTGGTGCTGATGGTGCTGGTTCTGGCGCTGACCGTGTTCCAGTTCCGCATGATCGAACGCCGTATCCATTACACCTGAAGGACCGTGCAGATGACAACTCACAAACGCCGCCTGCGGCTGTCCACGGTGGTGGACCACGCCATTCTGATCGCCGGATCACTGCTGATGATCGTGCCAGTGCTGATGCTGGTGCAGATGACCTCTATGCCCGATCTGATTAATATGAAGACCGGGCCAAGCCTGTCGATTGGCGATCAATGGGTGCCGAACTTTGAAAAGGCGATGTTTCAGGCCGACGGCTTTTCCGGCATCAACACCGGTACGCGGATGCTGATGAACTCGTTCATCCTTGGCATTGGCTTTGCCTTCGGCAAGATTTTTGTCGGCATGCTTGCTGCCTATGCGATCGTTTACTTCCGCATGCGCTATGCCTCGCTGGCGTTCTGGATCATCTTTACCACGCTGCTTCTGCCGCTCGAAGTGCGCATTCTGCCGTCCTACGAAGTCGTGCAGCGACTGGGGATGCTGAACACCTATCAGGGCCTGATCATCCCGTTGATCGCCTCGGCCACGGCGACGTTCTTTTTCCGCCAATACTTCCGGTCGATACCAGAGGAGCTGGTCGAGGCCGCGCGCATCGACGGCGCCGGGCCCGTGCGGTTCTTCTTTGACATCCTGATCCCGCTTTCGCGCACCATGATCGCGGCGATGTTCATCATCATGTTTGTCTACGGCTGGAACCAATACCTTTGGCCCACCATGGTCACGACAGAAGAGGGGATGTTCACCCTTGTCCGCGGCATCAAGCAAATCACCCAAATGCTGGAAGGCAACCAGATCCCCGAATACGGCCGCGCCAATATGCTCGCCCTGATCGCGATCCTGCCCCCCGTTATGATCGTCATTTTCTTCCAAAGTTGGTTCGTCAAAGGCCTGACTGAATCCGACAAGTAAGGACTACTCCCATGTCTCACGTCACACTGACCGCCCTGCGCAAGGTCTATCCCAACGGCTTTGAAGCTGTGAAGCCCGCCAGTTATACGATCACCCCGGGCGAATTCGTCGTGTTGGTCGGCCCGTCGGGCTGCGGTAAATCCACGATGCTGCGCATGATTGCGGGGCTCGAGGATATCTCTGACGGCACGTTGGAAATCGCGGGGCGTGTCGTTAATACGCTCGACCCTGCTGACCGCGATATCGCGATGGTGTTCCAGAACTATGCGCTGTACCCGCATATGACCGTGCGCAAGAACATCGGCTATGGCCTGCAGAACCGTAAAATCCCCAAGGACGTCATCGCCGCAAAGGTGGCAGAAGCATCGGCCCTGCTGAACCTTGACGACTATCTTGACCGCAAGCCAAGCCAGCTGTCCGGCGGCCAGCGCCAACGCGTCGCCATGGGGCGCGCCATTGTGCGTGACCCCGCGCTGTTCCTGTTTGACGAGCCGTTGTCGAACCTTGATGCCAAGCTACGCAACCAGATGCGGATTGAAATCAAGGCCCTGCAACGCCGCCTTGGCGTCACCAGCATTTATGTCACCCACGATCAGGTCGAGGCGATGACCATGGCCGACCGCATCATCGTGATGAATGCAGGCCGGATCGAACAAATCGGCACCCCCGCGGAAATCTATCACACCCCCGCAACGACCTTTGTCGCGTCGTTTATGGGGGCGCCGCCAATGAACCTGTTGGATGGCCAGATTGCTGGCGGTGCCGCACGTGTTGGCGATCATACGGTCATGACAGACGCGCCCGCCGCCCCGGGCCCGGTCACCGTTGGCATCCGGCCAGAGGATATTGTCGCCGACCCCAATGGCCCGCTGACCCTCGATATCGCCATCGTCGAAGAACTTGGTGCACACCGCCTGTTGCACGGCACATTGGCGGGCCAACAGCTGAGCGTTCACGTTGGTAAAGACAGCCCCGCCACGACCGGGCCTTTTCGCGCCGCGCTGAAGCCGGGCGCTGTGTCGCTCTTTGACGCCGGAACGGGGGAACGGCTGTGATCGCGACCTTGCCCGCGCTGCCGCTGGTCACACCACCAGAGCGCGCCGCCATTCTGTCCAGCCCGCGCACCGCCGCAGGCCACCGCGCCTTGATGCAGGCGATCCCGGCGATGAACGCGGTGCAATGCGGCGGCACGGC
>JAGXIQ010000082.1 GCA_024635625.1 Loktanella sp.
CACCATGCCAGCGCCAGCAAGTCGGCCACCACCGCCGGATCGTGGCGATCCCGCAGTTTGGCCGCAGGCGTGCCCGCGACGATGGTATAGGGTGCCACGTCCCGTATGACGATGGCACCGGATGCGACGATGGCACCGTGGCCAATCGTGACCTCTGGTTTGATCATCGCGGCGTGGCCGATCCAAGTGTCATGACCAATCAATGTCGTCCGCGACCGCCGGTGCGCAAAGAACACCGCGTCGTTTTCGGCATCATCCCAGTAGTCGGCGGCGCGATACAAAAAGTGATGCATCGACGCCGTGTCCATCGGATGATCCGTCGCCCCGATCCGCACAAAGGCCGCAATATTGGCAAACTTGCCGACCTGCGCATTGGCGATATCGGCATACCGGTCGCAATAGCTGTAGTCATTCAGATGGCTGTTCTGGATGCGGCTGCCACGCCCGACCTCGCAAAAGCGGCCAAAAGTAACATCCGCCAGCTCGCAATCGGGGTGGACGCAGGGGTCTTCGGTCAAGCGTGCCATCATTCCCCCTTGATCAGCTTGCGCCGCAACCAGCCAGAGATGGTGTCCATCACCATCACCATCAGCACGATCAGGATGATATAGTAGGTCACCTCTTCCCAATCTTTCTGGGTTTGCATCGCCTGCGTCAGCAACAGACCGATACCGCCGCCCGTAATCGCCCCGATGATCGTGGCGGACCGGGTGTTGGATTCCAGAAAATATAGCGCCTGTGACAGCAGCACCGGCGTTACCTGCGGAATGACGCCGAAACGATATCGCTGCGCGGTGCTGGCACCTGTGGATGCGATGCCTTCGATCTGCTTGTCGTCGACGTTTTCCAGCGCTTCCGAGAAGATTTTGCCGAAGCTGCCGGTATCCGTCACCAGAATGGCCAGCGCCCCTGTTAGCGGGCCCGGGCCAAATGCACGCGACAGCATGATCGTCCAGATCAATGCATCGACCCCGCGCACAAAGTCAAAGACCCTGCGGAACCCGAAGCGGACGATGCGCAGCGGCGTGAAGTTGCGCGCCGCCAGAAAGGCCAGTGGCAAAGCGATTATCGCGGCCCCAAAGGTGCCGAGAAAAGCCATCAAGATCGTCTCTCCAATCGCCCAGACAACGTCGGAATGACGCCACATCCGGTTCGACCAGAAATCCTGCCACATGCCGGTCAGGTTGCTGCGGTCCACATCCAGTTGCGGCCCGAAGGCCAGCGCCAATGGGCCGTGCCCATAATACGGGCTGTCGAGGGTGAAAAAGAACAGCTCCCACCCCGGCTGGTAGTGAAAGACCTCGGTCTTGGACCGGGTCAAGGTGACGCGGCCATGGGGCGTCGTGATGCCAAGGCGGGTGCCGGACTGGCTGATCCAATCGGGCGCATCGCTAGGTTGGTTGCTAGTGACGCGGCCATTTACAAGCGCCGCCTCGATCAGCGGATAACCCGGTACGGACAGGCTAAACGCATTTTCCGCCAACAAGGTCACAAACTCTTCGCCGCCAAGGTCGATGACGGTCGCGTTGCCGTCAGTGGTCATCCAGTCCGGGCGCATGCCGTGCGGGTAGGCCCCCTTTCGCTCGCCCTCGATTGCGACCTCAATATCGCCGCTGCGGCTGTCGCGGGTGACGTGGGTTTTGTAACTGACTGCATCCGACAACAGGATCGCGGCATTGTCCAACCGCGCGCGCCCCGCCAGCCCCGGCAGATCAAAGGCAAAAAAGATATAGGTCAGATACAGCAGGATCACGGCAGGCACCGCGAGCGCGGTGATCTTTTTACGCTGAATGTGGCGGGTGGCGCTGGCCTGCAACAGGCCTAAATCGGCAACGGTCATAGTGCGGCACCTTTGGTCAAACGGTTGCGGACAACGGACGACAGTTGATCGAACACCACGATCGTCCCGAACAGCAGCAGAAAGATCGCCGCCGCCTCGTCGAACTTGCCCTGCCCCCATGACATCGCGTTCTTCAGCTCGTAACCGATGCCGCCCGCGCCGACGAAGCCGAGGATCGCGCTGGCGCGGATGTTGATTTCAAACCGCAGCAGGGCATATGACAAATAATTTGGTGCCACCTGCGGCAGCACGCCCAGCAGCATCCGCTGGGACCAGTTGGCGCCAACCGAAGACAGCCCCTCGACCGGCTTCAAGTCGGCGTTTTCGCTAACCTCGGAAAAAAGCTTACCCAGCGCGCCAGAGGTGTGAAACGCGATGGCGATCAGCGCGGGCACCGGGCCGCCGCCCATGACAAAGATCAGCACAAGGGCAATGACGATTTCAGGTACGGCGCGCATGACGTCCATGATGCGCCGGAACAGAGGCGTCAGCCGGGGCCAAAGCGCGAGGCCGCGTGTCGACAGCAGCGACAGGACTAGACCGAATATCGCCCCTAGCAGGGTCGATACGGCGGCGATATTGATGGTTTCCAGCAGCGCCGGGAAATAGGTCAGCATATGGGCGGGCAATTGGGTCGCTTCTCCCATGCCTCGCTTATCACGCCTGCGGGAAAATCCCCAAGTTGGGACAGGCCTGACCAAAATCCGCCCGCATTGCGCCCGTCAGCTATAACAAATCCGCTGGACATCAGCAGCACAAAAATCAGCAGCGTCAGCCCGCCATAAAGCCGCCGGCGGGCCACCAGTGCAAGGTATCCGTCTTGGATGCCGCTTCGTCTGTCAGGGTCGGCAAGGGTCATGGGCTGTCCTGATGATCACATGAAAAAACGGGTCCCAGCCTGCGCCGGAACCCGCGATATTGCTAAAAATGGCTTCAGTTCGACGCTGCTTTGCGAACCGCAATGATGCTCTCGTAATAGGAATGGTCGATTGGCACGAAGCCCGATGTATCGCCCGCCGCCACGCCGTACGCGCAGTCGGCGTCCTTGGCCTGAAGTCCCGCGACCAGATCGGTCATGATCTGTTTGACATCATCAGGCAGCGCGTTGCGAACAACGACGGGGCCTTCTGGGATCGGCTTGGATTTCCAGATCTCGACCATGTCGTTCATGTCGACCAGACCCGCGTCCACGGCCTTGCGCAGCGCGCCAGAGTTGTAGCCGTCTTCCCAGTTGCCCTGACCGTCGGCCCAGGTCACGCCTGCATCGATATCACCGTTGTTGGCCGCAACGATGGTCTGCTCGTGACCACCGGTAAAGACGACCTCACCAAAGTAGTCTTCCATCGGCATGCCGATTTCGACGGGGATTTCGACAGAGGGGATCAAAAAGCCAGAGGTGGAATTCGGATCACCGAAGCCGAATTTCTTACCCTTGGCGTCCTGCAGGGACGTAATACCGCTGTCTTTGCGCGCGATCCCGATGGAGTGATATGTATAAGAGCCGTCGAGGTTCGCCTTGACCAGCACAGGCGTCACGACCTCTGGATCTTCAAGGTAGACGGCGGCATAGGACGACGCACCCAGCCACGCCATGTCGAGCGTGCCGCCAAGCAGGCCTTGGATGACGCCATTGTAATCGGACGGGGCGAAAAGCTGCACCGGCACGCCAAGCGCTTCTTCGGTGTAGGACTTAAGGCACTCGTAAGAGTTCATGCGATCCTGCGCATTTTCGCCGCCCAGAATGCCGATGCGGAATTCGGTGATGGCGTCTTGGGCGTGAGCCGCACCCGTCAGGGCAGTAGTCGCGAGTGCGATGGCGATCAGTCGGTTCATGGTCGTCTCCGGTTTATGATCCTGTCGGCGCACCGATCAGGCAGGGTGGAAAAGGGTCAGACGAAGGCTTCCGCTTCGCGGATCAGCGATTGCTCTAGCGTCTCGATCTGGGTGGATGTCGCGGCCTCTGAAAACGAGGCGTCCGCGCCATAGATGTCGCGGGCAACGCCGGTCGTTAGCTGCGCGGGCGTGCCGTCAAACACGATGCGTCCCTGCCGCATGCCGATTACGCGGTCGCAATAGCGGCGGGCCGTATCAAGGGTGTGCAGGTTGGCGATAACCGTGCGGCCGTCCTCGTCATGGATGCGGCGCAAGGCGTCCATGACAATCTGCGCGTTCATCGGGTCGAGCGAGGCAATGGGTTCATCGGCAAGGATGATCGCCGGGTCCTGCATCAACGCGCGGGCGATGGCCACGCGCTGCTGTTGGCCGCCAGACAATGCCTCAGCGCGTTTCTGCGCGTGATCGGCAATGCCTAGACGATCAAGGATCCCAATGGCGCGGTGGATGTCTTCGGTCGGATACAAGTTGAACATCGTCGACAGCGTCGACCGCCGGTTCAGCGTGCCGTGCAGTACGTTGCTGACCACATCCATGCGCGGCACCAGATTGAACTGCTGAAAGATCATAGCGCATTGCGATTGCCACTGGCGGCGCGCGCTGCCCCGCAGCGATGTGACATCCGCGCCGCGGTAATTAATCGCACCGCTCGTCGCATCCGTTAGCCGATTCATCATGCGCAAAAAGGTCGACTTGCCGGCGCCTGAGGCACCGATGATCCCAATCATACAGGGGCCAGCCACATCGAACGACATCTTGTTCACCGCAGTGCGATCGCCAAAGCGTTTCGTTAGTGTCTTAACCTGCAGCATGGACATCCCCCCGGGCGTTTCGATTAGGGGACACCTAGGGTCTGCAGGATTCAGTTTTGTTTAAGGGTTGTGACGGGACCGTGACAATCCAGGGTTCATTCCATCTTGATACAGGTCGCTAGGAATGATGCACTATCAACATTTGCAATGAGGTTTCCCTTTTTTAGATCAGCGTTTTTGCTTTGATCTACCGACGTACAAAGTCACAATATTTATCTGAAGGCCGTAACCCGCTCCCTGCAAAGGGCGATCATCGCCTCTGCTCGCTCCTGGATATCACGGTCCATACCGGGAAGATCAGGCACAGAAACCCCCTCTATGGCTTCGGCGAAGCGCTGCAAGAAATAGTCTATCTCTTCGCCCACACGGGTTGCAGCCAAGCCGGCGATCGCCGCCACCTGCATGAAATCACTACGCTGCAAACGATTATTTTTGCCATTCAGTTTCAGGGCCATTCGGTCATATTCAAGGCTCGGGAAGACCCTCGTCGTGACCGCATCATAGAGTGGCGCGAGGCGGATTGTGCTGAAGCGATCCGCAGCAGGACCGGCAATCTTTAGGAGCGCTAAATTCTTCAGGTGCATATCACCGTCGCCAATCAACCAAGCGAATAGGGCGCGCTTGATGACCAACAGAAGATCTTCCCCGGCAGATTTGGACAGCGGCCGAACAGCACGAGTTATCCGCTCGATTGTTCCATCATACTTCGCATCGGGAGGCAGATCGAGAACCGAACAAAGGTCCTCCAAAGCAAAGCGTCGTTCATCCTCGGGCGATGTGCGTATATCGAAGCGCTCGACTAGCAAGGCCGGGGGCATGTCATCCGGCATTGGCACCAAAGCGATGTCAGGTGCCTCCAATCCTGATGCACGGCCAAGAGTCATGGCAAGATATTCAATCACGGGCAGCGCCTGAAATCCGCTGGTTCCCGCCGGCTTCAAAATGTGGGTGAACGGCAAGCCCGCGCTCGGCGACAATTGGCCATCCTGCGCCAAATACATCGGCGCCTTGATTTGAACGCCAGACAGGCGCGGTGTATCCGCCCGCTCATAAAGACGCGCCAGCCCCGCCTCGAAATCTGCTTCAAGCTTGCCGCGCCCAGGGCCGGCATAGTTTCCGATAAAAACGCCGTCGCTGGTAAATTGGGACAAGGACACGGCCAGCGTGTCCGCTGGGAGCGATGCAAGCTCGGCTGCGTTTTCGCTGATCGTGATGTTGGACATATAACGTTTGCCCGAACGCAGCATTGCCCGCTCGTCGGTGTCTTTGAGAACCTTCTCCAGCCAACCTTCGGGCAACAGCGAGAGGATGAAGGGCGGTAGCTGGCCCGGAACCCGCTGCTGCACGAGTGGTAAATTGAAATCGTCTTGTGG
>JAGXIQ010000010.1 GCA_024635625.1 Loktanella sp.
CTAAATTTTCAAACAGCGTAGAGGCCAAAAGAAACAGTGTGCGCCCTAAATAAACGGCGCGCCCTGCCTCAAACCTCAAGAATTTTCCCAGCTTCAAAAACTGCCAAGTCTCGCAACCCGTCCGTCCCGTCCGCCGCCCCGGCACCGCATCACTGCGCCTCCGGTAAAAGGGCTAATACGGATAGTGACCGACGCCCGCAACCCGATTCTTAGAAAAAAGTTTGCTGAACGTCAAAAAACTTTCACAACCCGTGAATACGCTTGTTCATCAGGCAAAGTTGACCCCCTTCACAAAGCGCTATCCTGTAGCGAGACCACAGGAGATCAAGATGCGTGTCTTATTGCCTGCTTGCCCTTCTTGGCTGCGGGCCACAGTCCAGTAACGCGCCCTTAGGCCCCACACCCGACAGGGCTTTGTGGATTGCCACCCAGAATGCTCATTACATTTCTTTAAACGAGCCAACCGGGGCGTGGTCTGTCGGTGACTGGCAAGACCGCAAAGCATCCATGGATTTAGCATTTAAGGCCCTCAACGCCGACATTATTGGCTTCCAAAAGATGGAGAGCTTTGCCAGTGACAACGAAGGTAGCGTGAACCTTGCACGTGATTGGCTGCTACAACAGAACCCGAGCTATGCGGTCGGTGCCAATGGGGACTGGCGCAGTTTTCCGTCGACGCAGCCGATCTTTTACCGCACCGACAGCTTTACGCTGCTGGCTCAGGGTTGGTTTTTCTTCTCTGACACACCCGACATTATCTATTCACGCACCTTCGACGGATCTTACCCTGCCTTTGCCAGCACCGTTCGCCTGCGCGACAGCGAGGGCAAAGTGCTGAACATCGTAAACGTCCACTTTGAACATAAGAGTGGGTCCAACCGCCTGAAATCTTCCGCCCTCGTCGCAGAACGCATGGCGCCGCTTATTGCGGCGGGCGAACGCGTCATTCTGATTGGTGACATCAATGCCCTGCGCGGATTAAAGATAGCGCGAATTCTCGAGGACGTCGGCTTTGACTTTTTGCCAGTGCAGTGATCGACCTACCACTTTAACCGCGGAATCAATCTGTTCGGCGCCATCGACCATATCGCTCTAGCAGGCCCGCTGTCCGCGACTTTCGATCCAAAGGTTCTGCGCCGCAAATTCGACGGGCGCTGGCCGTCCGACCATTACGCTTTTGTCGCAGACGTGATCATGGATTGACCCTAAGTCGACATACAAATCATGCGACTTTTCGGACATGCGCCCTACTTCTTCTCGCTTAGCACAAGAATGTATCCAGTGAGGGACCGATGACCACATTTACCGTGAACGGCGAAGAACGCACTGTCGACGTGCCCGGCGACACCCCTCTGTTGTGGGTGCTGCGTGATGAGCTGAAACTG
This sequence comes from Loktanella sp., assembly GCA_024635625.1. GTDB lineage: Bacteria > Pseudomonadota > Alphaproteobacteria > Rhodobacterales > Rhodobacteraceae > Loktanella. The sequence goes on from JAGXIQ010000010.1 coordinate 1,386, forward strand.
ACAGGAACGAAATTTGGCTGCGGCGTAGCGCAATGCGGCGCCTGCACAGTGATGCTTGACGGGTCCACCCGTCGGTCATGCGTGACGCCAGTGTCGACACTGGAAGGCGCCAACATCCAGACCATCGAAGGTCTAGATACACCAGAAGCGCAGGCTGTACAGGCTGCATGGGTCAATATCGACGTGCCACAGTGCGGCTGGTGCCAATCCGGCCAAATCGTCAGCGCGGCAGCGCTATTGTATGAAATCCCAAATCCCACGGATGAACAGATAGATCAGGCTATGGCGGGTAATGTCTGCCGCTGTGCGTCGTATGTGCGCATCCGTCAGGCGATCAAAGACGCCGCTAAAACGCTGGAAGGGTAAGCTATGACTATTACACAGAACCGTCGCAACTTTCTCGCCTCGTCGCTTGGCCTCATAATCGCCGTGACGCTCCCGATGCGCAGCCGCGCACAATCGGGTGCCGCACTCGCGTTCCAGCCAGAAGGGACCCCGGCCACGTTCGCCCCCAACGCTTTTGTGCGCGTGGCAGAGGACGACACCGTCACCGTCATCATTAAGCACATCGAATTTGGTCAGGGCCCCTTCACTGGCCTATCGACTTTGGTTGCTGAAGAACTGGACGCCGATTGGTCGCAGATGCGCGCCGAATCCGCACCTGCGGATGACGAAAAATACAAGAACCTGCTGTTTGGCCTTCAGGCCACGGGTGGCTCTACAGCGATGGCAAACTCTTACACGCAGATGCGCAAAGCCGGTGCAGCCGCCCGTGCGATGTTGGTGCAGGCCGCGGCGACAGAATGGGGCGTCGATGAGTCTACCATTACAATCTCGAAGGGTGTGATTTCTTCGGGTGACAAAACCTCTACCTTTGGACCGCTGGCCGCTAAGGCCGCGACCTTTACTCCGCCTGAAGATCCCGCACTCAAAGACCCTAAGGACTTCGTCCTAATCGGCAAGGATCGGCCCAAGCTGGATTCGGTGGCAAAATCCAACGGCACTGCCGTCTTCACGATGGATATCGACCTGCCGGACATGGAAACCGTCGTTATCGCCCATGCGCCGATGCTGGGCGGCACTGTCGCCAGTTTTGACGACACCGACACGATGAAGGTTCCCGGCGTCACCGCTGTACGCCAGATTCCGCAGGGTATCGCAGTTTACGCGACTTCTACCTATGCAGCATTGACTGGCCGTAAGGCTTTGACCGTCGAATGGGACACCGCCGCCGCCGAAACGCGGTCGTCGGCCCAGATGATGGACGACTTCGTAGCCCTCGCCACCAACGGCGAATTCAAAATGGCCGAAGAAGCTGGTGACATCGAAACAGCCCTGACCAACGCAGCACAGGTGATAGAAACAGAATTCCGCTTCCCCTACCTTGCCCACGCACCGATGGAGCCTTTGGATGCGGTGATTCAGGTTACCGAAGGCAAGGCCGAAACATGGGGCGGCTATCAGTTCCCCGGTTTCGACAAGCAGGCCGTTGCCGGTGCCCTTGGGCTGGATGCGGTCAACGTTAAGTTAAACGTTATGCTGGCGGGCGGCTCTTTCGGTCGCCGTGCACAGCCCTCTGCCCAGATTGGTAGCGAAATTGGGGCCATTGCAGCAGCCGCTGGCCGCGATGGCGCATGGAAACTGATCTGGACCCGTGAAGACGATCTTGCGGGTGGATACTATCGCCCGATGACTGTGCACAAAATGCGCGGTGCGTTGGATGCAGATGGCAATCTCCTTGGCTGGCACGATGTCGTGGTGAACCAGTCCATCATGGCCGGTGGCCCGATGGAAATGATGATGGAGGACGGCAAGGACCCTACCTCTTACGAAGGCTCTACGAAGATGCCGTATGACCTTGCCAATCTAAAGGTTGATTGGGTCCGCGCCGAAAGCGCCGTGCCGGTGTTGTGGTGGCGGTCTGTGGGCCATACCCACACTGGTTATGCGACGGAGGTGTTCCTAGACCAACTGCTTGAAGCAGGGGGCAAAGACCCCGTGCAAGGTCGCCTTGATCTAATCAAGGATGACATGGGCCGTGACCGTGCAGTGCTGGAACGCGTCGCGCAAATGGCAGGCTGGGACGGCCAAAAAGTAAAAGGCGACAAAGGCTACGGCGTCGCCGTGCACGAATCTTTTGGCACTTATGTGGCACAAATCGCCGAAGTCATGGATGTCGACGGTTTTCCAAAAGTCACCAAAGTCTGGTGCGCTGTCGATTGCGGCGTCGCAGTGAACCCCAACGTAATCCGCGCCCAAATCGAAGGTGGCATAGGCTTCGGCCTCGGTTCTATCCTCTTTGACCAGATCACTCTGGGCGAAGGCGGCATCGTGCAGGAACAGAACTTTGACACTTACCGCATGATCCGCATCAACGAGATGCCCGCAGTCGAAGTAGAGATCATCGACAGTCAGATGGACCCAACCGGCATTGGCGAACCGGGCACCCCACCTGTAGGCCCGGCAGTCGCAAACGCTTGGCGCGCGCTGACCGGCACCTCTGTCACCACTCTTCCCTTCAAGACCCCGGTCGGAGCGTAAACCATGAATACCCTTACCAAACTCACCGTCGCCGCCCTGCTTTGGGCGGTCCCGGCCTCGGCCGAGACTGTTAACGGTTTACGCACAGTCGACGAATTTTCTGCGATCACTGATGATGCCGAACGTTCTGCCGCCTTGTTCAACGAGATGTTCGTTGTTATCGAAAGCCCGCGCTGCATGAATTGCCACCCCGTTGGCGACGTTCCTGCACAAGGCGATTTGATGCAGGCGCACCAGCCCCCCGTCGTTCGCGGTGATGGCGGCATTGGCGCACCCGGTATGCGGTGTTCCACCTGCCACGGCGCAGAGAACGTCGAGTTCAAGACGGGCCAAGGCTCTATCCCCGGTCACACTCCGTGGCAGCTGGCCCCGATAGAAATGGGTTGGATCGGCAAATCCGCGACTGAAATTTGCGAACAGCTGAAAGATCCAGAGCGGAACGGTAACCGTGACCTTGCCGAACTGCACGAGCACAACGCCGAAGACGGACTGGTCGGTTGGGGCTGGGAACCCGGCGAAGGGCGTACCCCAGCCGCAGGCACACAAAAGATCTTTGGAGAGCTCACGCAAGCTTGGATCGACACAGGGGCCGTCTGCCCAACACTCTGACAACATTAGCCCCGGCGTCCGCGCGGGGGCTAATTTTTGCGGAACATAGCCCCAGCTGACAAATCTGGTTCCGCCGTGACTTTCCCTGCCCCTACCAACTCTACCAATTGCGCAAAGACATTCCGCGCCGCAATCGGCCATAGCGCTGGCGCGACATCCGTATAGATCGCTTCGGTCAGCGCCGTGACATCCCGTGGCTGATCCAAAGCCGCTAAAACCTGCACGCGTCGATCCATTCGGTGCGCAATTAGCCAGTCGATCCGCGCCGCAGGGTCTGCAACAGGGGCACCGTGCCCCGGATACAATACGGCCGCGGCTTCATTGCGAAGCCTGTCGCAGGACATAAGAAAATGACTAATGTCCCCGTCCGGTGGTGACACTAGGGACGTCGCCCATCCCATCACCAGATCACCGCTAAACACCGCGTCGCCCCAGCGCAGACAGATATGATTACCCATATGCCCCGGCGTGTGCAGCACTTGTAGCGGACCTGCGGGCGTATCGATCACATCGCCATCGCCAACTATCCGATCAGGCCCAAACGCCATATCAACGCCTTCGCCGCCGCCATCGTAGCCGCTCGCGACAAGCGCCGCCATTACATCACTGCGCCCAGCCAGCGAATCGCCAAAGGCCCAAACCTGCGCACCCGTTTGCGCCGCCAGTCGCGCGGCCAGTGGCGAATGATCCAGATGACTGTGCGTGACGACGATATGGCTTAACACCTCGTCGTCCAACGCTTGCATCAGGGCGTTCAGATGCAACAGGTCGGCGGGGCCGGGATCGATCACCGTCACCTGTCCCTGACCCAGCAGATAGGTATTAGTACCCCGAAACGTCATTGGCGACGGATTAGGCGCCAGCACACGCCGTAGCCCCGGCGCAATTTTCTCTGCCACACCCGGAACCGGGTCGAACTCTTGATCCATCGCTTTTCGTTCCCTCACCCGTTCGCTAGGATCATGCACATGTTCTTCCAATGGCTCAAACGATACATGCCGCGCGGTCTTTATACGCGTGCCCTGATCATCCTGATTTTACCGGTGCTGACCTTGCAGCTTCTGGTCTCGGTCGTATTCATTCAACGCCACTTCGAAGGAGTCACGCGGCAGATGTCCGACGCTGTGACCATCGACTTGCGCTACCTGCGCGATACCGCCGACGCTGCTGCGAACCGCACCGCCGCCAAACGCGCCGTCAACGCTGTCGCGACCCCACTGGAACTAGCCGTGAACTGGCCTAACGCGATTCCGGCCATTGGTGACGACAGGCCATGGTTCGATTTTACCGGCGACACCGTCGCCGCCCGCCTAAGAGAAGGCGTGCCCGAGATCGCTGAAATTTCCATGGCAAAGCGCCAACTTGTCACTGTCTGGATTGAAACAGCGCAGGGGCCGCTTTCGGTCGACATTGCGCGTCGCAGGCTATCCGCGTCCAATCCACATCAGTTGCTCGTCATTATGGTGATCCTTGGCGCGGTACTGACCGCGATTTCCTACATATTTCTGCGCAATCAGCTACGCCCGATCACTCGCATGGCCCGCGCCGCCGCCGATTACGGCAAGGGACGGGTCACTCCCTACAGCCCCGGCGGAGCCACAGAAGTACGTGCCGCGGGTATGGCCTTTCTCGACATGCGCAACCGGCTAGAACGTCAAATTCAGCAGCGCACCATGATGCTGTCCGGCGTCAGCCACGACCTGCGCACTCCGCTGACCCGCCTGCGTCTAGGACTTTCGATCATCGATGACGAAGAAGCAGAGCCGATGATCCGCGACGTGGACGAAATGCAGCGCTTGCTTGACAGTTTCCTAGATTTCGCCCGCTCCGACGCGGGCGACGCGCTGGAAGAGACTGACCCCAGCGCCCTGCTTTCCGATCTGGTGGCTGATTTCACCCGTATCGGCCTTGCGGTCACGCAAGCCCCCGCAACGGGCCCGGCTGCCACCCTGCCCCTGCGTGCCGCAGCGATCCGCCGGGCACTGGACAATCTGGTCGGCAACGCCCTGCGTTACGGCAGCCACGCACAAGTCGCGGTCCACATCACCGACCGCGCAGTCCGCTTCGAAGTAGAGGATGACGGCCCTGGCATCCCACCTGACCAACGTGAAGAGGCCACGCGCCCATTCACCCGCCTCGACTTGGCCCGCAATCAAGACCTTGGATCCGGCGTAGGGCTAGGTCTTGCGATCGTTGCAGACATCGCGCGCAGTCATGGTGGCGTATTGCGCCTGTCTGAAAGCGCGGCCCTTGGCGGGCTTAAGGCCGAACTTGTACTGGCCCGCTAGGCCGACATCCTTCCCTCAGATATCGAAAAAGACCGTCTCGTCCGGACCTTGAATGTGAACATCAAACAGATAGGTGCCGTCGTCCTGCTTTTGCGCCATCAGCGTTGGTACACGCATCTGATGTTCAAGCCGTGCGAGGATAGGGTCTTCGGCGTTCGCCTCTGCTTCATCGCTAAAATAGATACGCGTCTGCAAACCGACGTTAATACCCCGCGCCACAATCCAAACGCTGATATGTGGGGCCTGCCAGCGCCCGTCCGGCCAACGGACGCGGCCGGGCTTTACTGTGTCAAATCGGAACCGACCGGTTTCCATATCTCCCGGCGAGCGCCCAAACCCGGAAAAGTTTGCGTCGGCGTCGGCATCATGGCCCGGAAACTTACCCGCTGCATCTGCCTGCCAAATCTCCACCAGCGCATCTTTCAGCGCCATTCCCATCCCGTCGTGCACAGCACCAGTAATTACGATTTCTTCTCCCTGCACTGCGCCAGTTTTCATCCGCGCGCCCAAATCCTCTGGATAGACCCCACCGATCCCGCAGAAATTTGGCGTGCAGCCGATATGGACGTACGGCCCTGCCGTCTGGCTCGGGCTTTCCTTCAGTTCATTTAACGATTGCACCATGATCAAAGCCCCTCTGGCCGCGTCTCAAACGCTGTCTGCCTACGTCCGCGTAACGTGATATCGAACTTATAAGCCCGTGCATCCATCGGCACCGTGCGCTGCATATCCATCGGTGCGATCAGTGATTTCACGGCGTCTGGATTCTGGATCGTACCGATAATAGGACATAATGGGATCAGCGGATCGCCCTCGAAATACATCTGCGTAATCAGTCTTTGGGCAAACCCGTGCCCGAAAACCGAAAAATGAATATGTGCAGGTCGCCAGTCGTTCATACCATTCGGCCAAGGGTACGGCCCCGGCATGATCGTACGAAACTCATAGTTGCCTTCCGCGTCAGTGATGACCCTTCCACAACCGCCAAAATTCGCATCAAGAGCGGCGACATAGCCTTCCTTCTTATGGCGATAGCGCCCACCAGCATTGGCCTGCCAGACTTCGACCAACGCACCGCCGACACCGCGTCCAAATTCGTCCTGCACGCGGCCATAGACCACGATTCGCGGACCAATCGCACTTTCTCCTGTAAAGTTATGGATCAAGTCAGCGTCATGCGGCCCAAGAACTCCGTGACCAAATGTAGGCCCTGTAATCTCTGATGCCGAGGTCGGAAAGGATAGCAGCGCCGCCTGTGGCGACCGCTTTACGCTGGTCTTGTATGGCGGGTGAAAGGGTGCCGGATGCCAGTCCCTGTCACGCGCAACAAAGCCACCCTGTGGCGTTTTGGTCTCGGTCATCGTTTCCTCCGCTGGCCGTGCGTCCGTAGAATGCAAAGTGACGGGCCTTCACGGCCGATGCAAGGCGGCAAGCCAGACGCAGGGCGCTAGCGCACGCACCGTCTATGCCTCTAAGTTCGACTTTGTACATTTTTGGGTCAGGTCCAGGTCCAGACCGGCCACCCGCGCGCCGGTCGGCTCCACGACCAGGCCGCCGTCGGCCGGCCGGAGCAGCACCTCGACGTCGACGGTCAGCGGCCCGAGCACGGGCACCTCGAAGGGCAGGCC
>JAGXIQ010000083.1 GCA_024635625.1 Loktanella sp.
ACGCCTCAGTGTCGCGCCGTCAAAGTCCGAACGTAAAGCTATCGCTACACCCATGGTCAAATCCTCCCAGACCCACCACCATAGATTCAGACTTTACCCGCTTTGGGAATCCTCCTCGAGAGTCAGGCTTCACGCCGGTTGGTATAACACGATGTTCGAGAACAGAAGCTTCGCCACATAATTTCGAGACAACCGAACGCCAGGCACGTTCCAGGTCTGGCCAAAGTCATCTCGAGACGCGCTTTGCTGCATGCTCCAAGACGAGCGTTGACAGCGTGAATCACATCGAGAGGCTTTTAAGCATGGCGCCATTGTGAGGCAGTTCTGAGCATCTGACCTCGAAGACGACAACGCAATGGAAGCACCGCGACAAAGATGACCTGGAAATTGCATTGACCGATTAGACGACAAGCGCGTCGAACGGATTTGGCGGCGGGAGGGGCTGAAGGTCCCACAAAAGCAACCCAAGAAGGGCCGGCTCTGGCGCAATGACGGGTCGTGCGTGAGGCTCCGGCCAGAACGCCCGAACCATGTCTGGTCCTATGACTTTGTCTAGGACTGGCGCCACGACGGGCGTATCTTTCGCACGCTGAATATCATCGATGAGTTCACGAAGGAGGCGCTGGCGATCAGGGTCAAGCGCAGGCTCAATTCAACAGATGTGGTCGATGCCTTGACTGATCTGTTCATTCTACGCGGTCCACCGGAATACATAAGGTCGGACAATGGCGCGGAGTTTATCGCCAAGAAAGTGCGGGCTTGGATCGGTGCGGTCGGCGCGAAAACCGCATTCATCGCACCCGGATCACCGTGGGAAAACGGCTACTGCGAGAGCTTCAACTCCCGTTTCCGGGAAGAGCTGCTCAATGGCGAGGTCTTCACCACATTGCGCGAGGCTCAAATCCGGATCGAACGCTGGCGGCGTCACTACAACACGGTCAGGCCCCACAGCGCCTTGGGATACCGGCCGCCAGCCCTCAAAAGCATCGCCCCGATAGACCAAAGACCGACCATGCACTAACATTCAAATTGCACCACCCGATGAGGGCACTCCAGCGGATTCCAGCGATTTTTCCTGAATTTGACAATGCGATATATCGTCTATGAAAACCACGGCCGGGGGCTAAACGTTTAACGACGCAATATCTTCGGGACTTTGCGACGCGGCACAGACCGTTTCCGTTCCACCCAGCGAATGCCCCAACATATGATACAGCCCGTCGCCATCCATCTGCACACGATCAATCAAAGCAGACAGCTGTCACAATTCTTGTGGCACAGTGACATCAATAAAGACGCCATCTTTAATAATGGCACCATCACTTTCACTATGACCTGCCCGATCAAAGGTATGAACGGAAAACCCAACTGCAGTCAGTTGCTGATTCAAATCAACAAAGGCCGGCCCCCAGCCATTCTTGTGGCGCTAAAGCCGTGGGTCAAGAGGACGCCAGCGCTAGGGTTTTGAGCGTGGAATATTTGACAGGTACAATGTGCTGCCCTTCAGAATCGAACGAGGGGGGCGTGTCATCTTTTAATTCTGTCCAGCCTAAGGCGAACCAACACCCTACACTCCGTCGCAGTCCACTCAAGTTAGGATCACATCTAATCATCGCTGATGCCGGGAATTGCCGCCCCTTTTTTTGCCCAAGGATATAGCGATCCGCCCCTGCCCGATCGTTTCTCAGCGGTGCTCGCTTGTTGTCCCGCGACAGAGCCTGCATGCTGCAGGCGAACACGACAGTTAGGAGCGGTCCAGCATGAAGATCATCGTTATGGGGGCCGGCGTCATCGGCGTGACCACAGCCTATTACCTTGCCAAAGGTGGGGCGGAGGTTGTCGTATTGGATCGCCAGGCGGGCCCGGGGCTTGAGACAAGTTATGCCAACGCAGGTGAACTAAGCTACGGCATGACTTCGCCTTGGGCAGCCCCCGGCATCCCAGTGAAGGCCGTGAAATGGCTTTTCATGAAACGCCGCCCTCTTTTCATCTGGCCACTGATCAGCCCCACAATGTGGGGGTGGAGCTTGCAGATGATCCGGAATTGCAACGATGAAAACTACCGCATCAACAAGGGGCGGATGGTCCGTGTCTCGAATTATTCACGCGACGTGATGCCCGACCTGATTGCGGAAACAGGCATTGAATACGATGGCCGCGCGCAGGGTACGTTGCAACTTTTCCGCACGGCCAAACAGATGAAGGCCTCCAAAGCCGATCAAGAGATTTTGGCCGAATACGATTCCCCCTATGAGGTGCTGGGGCGTGACGCCTGCATCGCAGTGGAACCGGCGTTGGCAGACGTGCGCAACAAGTTCGTCGGCGGTTTGCGACTGACTGCCGACCGGACCGGCGATTGCGCTATGTTCACCGTCGCGTTGGCCGAGAAATGCGCTGAAATGGGCGTAGAATTCCAGTACGGCCAATCAATCAAGGCGATTGCGATCGAGAACGGCAAGGTTGCTGGCGTCGAAACCGAAATCGCCGGACGAATTACCGGTGATGCTTATGTCTGCGCACTTGGCAGCTTTGGTCCCCGGCTGCTGAACCCCATTGGGGTGAAATTGCCGGTCTACCCTGTCAAAGGCTATTCCGTGACTCTGCCCGTCACCGACGACGCCTTCGCGCCCCAATCGACGATCATGGACGAAACCCACAAAGTGGCGATCACCCGACTGGGCGACCGCATTAGAGTCGCCGGCACGGCCGAAATCGCAGGATACTCCAACCGCCTTGGTCCACATGCCACCGACACAGTGCGGCATGTCATTAGCGATCTGTTTCCCAAAGGTGGCGACATCAGCAAGGCTGAGGGCTGGACAGGCCTTCGGCCCATGACGCCCGATGGAACCCCCGTTCTTGGACCATCAAAGTATGACAATTTGTTCCTGAATACCGGCCATGGCACATTGGGATGGACCATGGCCTGCGGGTCAGGACGCGCGGTCGCTGACGTCGTGCTTGGCAAACAGCCAGATATCTCTTTCGACGGGCTGACGGCGGCGCGATACGACCGCTGAACGCCACTCATTGTCCGGGTTTGTCGCCAGCCATACCGGGCCCCATGCAGCATGGGGCCTACGCGCGCTGGTGACAAAAAACTGCCTTACCGCGGCGGCGAGATCCCGATTCCGGCATCGGTTAAAGCCGACCCCAAACGTGTCGCAATCGCCAGCGCTTCGGCACCGTCGCCATGAACGCAGATGGTGTCGATCCGGGCCGGAATTCGTTTGCCGCTGATGGTCGTGATCGCGCCATCCTGTATCATGGCCACAATACGGGATGCGGCGGTTTCGGGGTCGTGAATCATAGCGTCTGGCAGACTGCGGTCGGTCAGGGTCCCGTCATCCCCATAGGTTCGATCAGCGAAGATTTCGGCGGACCATACAGCATCAATGGCGGTCGCGGCGGCTTCCAGCGCTGTTTGCGGCATGACCACGAGCCGCAGGTCCCGTTGGACCGCCAATGCGGCGCGATAGCAAATCGTGGCCAGTTCTTGAGATTCAGACGCCATATTTGCCAGTGCGCCATGTAGCTTAAAATGTGCCAGCCGCGCCCCGCGGGCTTGTGCCATGCCCTGCGCTGCGCCCAGCTGATACTGAATCATGTTCGTAATTTCACTATCCGACAGCCGGATACGGCGGCGGCCAAATCCTTGTAGGTCTGCAAAACCCGGATGTGCGCCCAGCGCCACGTCTGCTTTCAACGCCAAATCCATCGTGCGCCCCATGACGTCAGGATCACCCGCGTGAAAGCCACACGCAATATTAGCAGAGCTGACAATTTTTAGCAGCGCGGCATCGTTGCCCATCGGCCAAGGACCAAAGCTTTCGCCCATGTCGGCATTCAGATCGACGGTTTTGATCATTGCATCGGCTCCAGTTCGTCACCAGCGGTCATGCCGCTGATCAGTTGATAGGACAGTAAATCGTGGATGTCCGCAGGGTTGCGGACCAGCGGGCGCACCTTGGCGCGCAAATCTGCAAGCAGCTGCGCCTCGGACTTGAAAAGTGTGTCTGCTTCAGCGGCAGTTACCCACACGAACCGCATGGGTGCTGCGGCGGGGGTCTGTGCCGCGCGCGGTAGATCCGCCGCGATAATTGTGCCAATCCGGGGATAGCCACCGATGGTCTGGCATTCAGCAAGCAGCACAAAAGGCGTACCTTCGCCGGTCATCTGCACGTCCCCGCATGCAATAAAGTCGGACATAGGATTGGTACCGCCAGAAGGCCGAAACCCTTCACCGGCATTGTCCAGAAGTAGCCCGGTTCGGTTGGACTGCGCGTTGCGCTGAAACGACGTCTCAATAAAGCGCGACAACGTGGCTTCATCAAACATTTGCGTCTGTGGACCAGGCATGATGCGCAGATGGCCGCCGGACAGGCGTTCATCAGGATCGAAGCACCGTTGCAGAACATCTGGTTGCTGGGCATCCCCAAACGTCAAAGTACCGCCCGAAGTCAGCGCTTGGCCGATCCCGACAGAAAGATGTGTGGCTGCACTGCCTAGCCAATCGTTCCCAAGGACGTGCAAGGCGAAACATAAATACCCATAGGTGCCCGCCTGCATTCCGCCTATCCGTAGTACCTCGCCGGGGTGCAGGATATGCGTCGCATTCCAGCGTAAAGGTGCATCGTCAATCCGTGCCGCCATCCGGGCGCCGGTCAGCGCAAATCGCAGCGGCTGATCAGTCCGAAAGGTGCCGCCGCCCCCCGCCATCTCGATCGCGTGACCCGGTACCGTCAAGCCAAGCAATGCTGCACCTTCCAGCACGGCAAGACGGTCCATTGCGCCACCCCGCGACAGGCCGACGCCGGTATGACCTGGGCGCCCCAGATCCTGGACCGTCATCAGCGGCCCCGCAGATACAACTGTCAGTGTCGTCTTCATGGCTGCACGACGCAGGTTGCGCCACCTAGGCCGTCAGTTTGCCCCACACGCAGGTCACTGATGGTTGCTGCGTCCGTTTGGGCAAACCTGACGCGATCACCTACGCGCAGGGCAAAGGGTTCCGCACGGTCGGTCTTGAAAGGGGCAAAAGCGCAGGACCCGATCCATCGCCACCCGGTCGGGCTCGGGTTGGCGAATACAACCATTTGCCGCAGTGCCACGACCAGTGACCCGGCTGGCACCTTCCGTGTTAGTGCCTGCTGACGGGGCATGTCCCAGCCTTGGTGCAGATGCCCCAAATACGGCTGACCGGGCGCAAAACCGATTGCCAGTACTGACACCTCGGTCGCTGTGATGTCGGCAATTGCATCCTCGGGCGAAAGCCCTGCCAATGCTGCGGCCTCATTTAGCTGTGGGCCATCATCGCCACCAAAGCTGGCCGGGATTGTCCATAGACGCGTGGGATTGTCGGCCAATCCGCGTTTTCTTGGCGCTTCCAGCACAGTCTGTAACCGTCGGATTACATCCTCTCGCGATATGACCCAAGGCGTAAATCGCACAAGGACGGACGCCAGCGAGGTCGCGACTTCGCTCACTCCTTCAAGGTTAGCGCCGCTGACAGCTGCACCGAAGGCACGGGCTGCATCAGGCTGCGCTGCAAAACCATCGCCAAACCGCACAAGGACGCCATCCTGCCCCAACGGAAAGAAATTCGGCGGCCCATCGCAGATCGTGTTGGCATCGGTCATTACAAGGACTTTCGCAAAGGTGCTTGACTGATTTTGCAAAACACTTACAAAATGTCAACGTTACATCACAATAAGGTTGCCGAAGAAACAGGCAGCCAGCAACGGGAGTACGACAATGCTGAGATTTGCCACAATTCTGGCCGCCGCTGGCGTCATTTCCACGCCCGCAATAGCCGAAACTTGGGATATGCCGACGCCCTATGGTGATAGCACATTCCACACCGTCAACATCCGCCAGTTCGCGGACGACATCAAAACCGCGACCAATGGTGAGCTTGATATCACGGTCCATTCTGCAGGATCGCTTTTTCCGGGCGCCGAGATCAAAAACGCCGTCCGCTCGCGTCAGGTTCCAATCGGGGAATTCTTTCTATCGTCCATCGCGAACGAGGATTTGGCCTACGGCATCGACAGCCAGCCATTTCTAGCCACCAGCTATGATGACGCCGCCACACTGTGGACCGCACAAAAGCCAGTCATTACCGAACTGCTGGCCGAACAAGACCTGATCCCCCTGTTCTCTGTGCCATGGCCCGCACAGGGACTTTATACCAATGGCGAGATTGCCGATGTCGCGGCACTTAGCGGCCTGCGGATGCGCGCCTACAACGCCGCCTTGGAAGAGTTCGCAACGCTCGCCAACGCTGCGCCAGTTCAGGTAGAAGCAGCCGATATCGCACAAGCCTTTGCCACCGGACAAGTCCAAGCGATGATCACTTCGCCATCCACCGGCGCAAACTCTTCGGCGTGGGATTATGTCGACACCTACACCTCTATCGACGCATGGCTGCCAAAGAACATCGTCGTGGTGAACAAGCGGGTCTTTGATGCGCTAAGCCCCGAGGTCCAGCAAGCTGTCATGGACGCCGCCATCGCCGCCGAGGCCCGCGGCATCGACATGTCAAAGTCCGAGACAGAAACTAAGATCTCAGAGATGGCCGACAACGGCATGACCATCGCCGCCCCAAGCGACGCACTGGTCAGCGGATTGGAAACCATCGGCACCCAAATGCTGGACAACTGGAAGGCGAACGCCAGCGCCCCCGCGACAGAAATCCTGACCGCCTATCAGGCACGTTGACCACGCGACCTGCCGCTGCCGGACGGGCTGCGGCAGGCCCCATGATCTGTCCAATCGCGGAGGGCCGTTGCCATGCGCAAGCTGCTTGATTTCGTCTACCTCGTGGCTGCCGGGTTGGCTGGCTTATCCATCGTCGCCATCTGCCTTCTAATTACGGCGCAGATCGCGTTGAATATCACGGCCCGCGTGGCCGGTGCGGATTGGTCCTATACCATCCCGTCTTACGCTGATTTTTCAGGGTTCATGTTGGCCGCCGCTAGCTTCATGGCGTTGGCCTATACGCTGCGCGCTGGCGGGCACATTCGGGTGGGACTGTTAGTGCAGCGCCTTCCCATGCGTTTGCGCTGGGGATCAGAGCTAGTGACGCTGGGCATGGGCGCAGCTTTCGCCGGTTTCGCCACTTACTTCTCAGCCCGACTGTTAGAGGAAAGCTGGCGCTACGGCGACAAATCGACCGGCATCGTCGCCATTCCAATCTGGATTCCCCAGTGCGCTATGGTGCTGGGCCTTGGCCTACTTGCCGTAGCCTTCGTCGACACTTTGATAGAAAGCCTGCGGGCACGCACCCCGATCCTAACCGATGTAGGGGCAGAATAATCATGTCTGACCCAACCATTTTTCTTGTTCTACTCGCCCTTCTACTGACGCTTCTTGCCGGTGGCCTTTGGGTGGCAGTGTCGTTGTCAGTCATGGCACTGACAGCGCTTACGTTCTTTTCCAACGCCCCCGCTGGCCAAGTACTGGCAACGACGCTTTGGGCCAACAGCCATAGCTGGCCCCTTGCCGCCCTGCCCCTGTTTATCCTCATGGGTGAAATTCTGCTGCGGTCGCGTTTGTCTGACGATATGTTCAGCGGCCTTGCGCCATGGCTGGGTCGATTGCCGGGACGGCTATTGCACGTCAACGTATTGGGATGCGCAATCTTTGCGGCCGTGTCCGGATCGTCGGCGGCGACGGCGGCCACCATCGGGCGTATGTCGATGCCCGAACTGACAAAGCGCGGCTATCCAGAAAAACTGATCCTTGGCACGCTGGCGGGTTCTGCCACGCTAGGCCTACTTATCCCACCGTCGATCATCATGATCGTCTACGGTGTCGCGACAGAGCAATCCATCGCGCGGCTGTTCATCGCAGGCATCCTGCCCGGTCTCATGCTCGTCTCGATGTTCGGCGGCTACGTCATGCTGCAGGCTTGGCTGCATCCAGAATTGATACCAGCAGAGACGGAACATACCACTCTTTCACAAAAGTTTACGGCCTCGAAACGCTTGATCCCCGTCATGCTGCTGATCGTTGGCGTCATCGGCACGATCTATACTGGCGTCGCGTCGCCCACAGATGCGGCAGCGGTCGGTGTCGTCCTGTCAGTATTACTGGCGCTTGCCTCCGGGAACTTCGGCTGGAACCAGTTTATCGACGCGCTGCTTGCGGCGACAAAGACAAGCTGCATGATCGCCTTCATTCTGTTCGGCGCGGCGGTCCTGTCCATCGCCATGGGGTTTACCGGCATCCCGCGCAACCTTGCGACATGGATCAGCGGCTTCGACCTATCGCCCTTTGCGCTGCTGGCGGTGCTGACCCTGTTTTTCATCGTCTTGGGTTGTTTTTTAGACGGCATCTCGGTCGTCGTACTGACCACCTCGATTATCTTACCAATGGTCGAGGCTGTTGGCATCGACCCGCTTTGGTTCGGCATCTACCTCGTTATCGTTGTAGAAATGAGCCAGATAACCCCTCCTGTCGGCTTTAACCTCTTCGTCATCCAAGGCCTGACAGGCATTGATATCCTGCGCGTCGCCCGCGCCGCTTTCCCATTCTTTGGGCTGCTGCTGCTTGGCGCGGTGTTGATCACGGTCTTTCCGCAGATTGTCACCTTTTTGCCGGACTTGATGTTACGTTGATCAGAACGAGGCGGCGGCGCGGCTGGCCTGATCGTAAACACCGGATAACGCCCGCAGCGCTGATGCGATCTTACGCAGTTCGGCACCTTCGATCCCGGTGTGAGGTAAAATTTCAAGCATGCATTGCTCGCGCAGCTTCCGATAGTCCTCGCAGAGTTTTCGACCCGTGGCAGAGGTGCGGTAAAATACCTCTTTCCCACGCTTTTCAGAGGCAAGCAGATCAAGCTTCAACAATTTGCGCAGGGCATAGTTAACCGTGTGCGTGTCCTCAATATTCAGCAAAAACGCGATATCAGTCAGGCGCTTTTCCCGGTCGCGGTGGTTCGTGTTGTGTAGGACAAGGATTTCCAGCGCCGACATGTCGGGCATACCTGCCGCCGTCATACAGCGCTGCATCCAGCGGCTAAAACCGTTGTAAGCAATGATAAGTCCGTATTCGACTTCCGACGCCTCCCACCCCTCGCCTTCGGCAAGATGACGAGACGAAACAATGCGCCGTTCACCAGGTTCATGCATGAATAACACCCTCATTTCGCAGACAAGACATCAAGGTCATGTCATTAATAGCAGGAAACCTCAATTATCCACAGCTGGACAGGTGCGAAATTCTGACGGATTGTCCTGGCCAAAACCTAAAGCTTTCGATCTAGAATCCATAGACGACGCTGCATCTTCGCAGATGTTGGTTCATGATGTCGAACAACACGCAACTGCCGGCACACCTGCTGAACAAAGCATCGTTACATTACAACAACGCCGTCGCCGTCATTGGAACAATTGCGACGATGATCAATACCACCAGCATAACGCCAATAAAGGGAAGCGTTGCTGCAAATATCTGCTCAACCGTTACTTCGGGGTCGTTCAGCGTATTATGGACGGTAAAGACCGAAATGCCGAAGGGTGGTGTCAGCAATCCAATTTCGACTGCCAGCACCGTGATGATACCAAAGTGGCTTAGATCAATGCCAAGTCCTTGGGCGATTGGGGCCGCGATTGGAACCATGATCAGCAAGATTGACGTACTGTCGAGGATCATGCCCATCAGAAGTATTATGACAGAGTAGAAACACAGAAAACCAAGCGGCGAAAAACCACCCGCCCGCACCAAATCGGCGATAGCATTCGGCAGCCCCGCAATGGACAGCATCCGAGAATAATAGCTAGCCGCGATCAGCAGCACGAGGATCGCGACAGAGATGGCCCCTGTCTGCTTCATCACCTGCCACATCTTGTGCCGGTCCAAGCTGCGACGCACGAACGCGATTATCAGTGCGCCGAAGGCACCGATACCGCCTGCCTCTGTTGGGGTGAAAAAACCAGAATACAGTCCCCCCAATACAAGAAACACCAGCAGGATTATCGGGATCAACTTGGTCAGCATCGTGGCTGCCGACATCTTTGGGCCGTCCCGATCCAGTCGTTTGGCGCGCGCGGCCTTAGGATCCGTGTAGACGAACCCGGGAAACAGCACAGAAACACCCATCAACATCGCGATGAAGCCTATGGCCAGCAGCATGCCTGGGATCAGTCCCGCAATGAACATGCCACCAATCGAGACTTCGGCCAGTACGCCGTAAATGATTAAAAGCAAACTGGGCGGAATCAGCATCCCTAAAACAGAACTGCCTGCGACCGTGCCCGCAGCGAATGCGGGGCGATACCCGTGGCGCGTCATTTCTGGTACCGCAACGCGCGTAAAGACGGCTGCAGAGGCGATAGACACGCCGGTTACAGCGGCAAAGATCGTGTTGGCGGCGACGGTAGCGACTCCAAGGCCGCAAAGCACCCTGCGCAGTAGTTCCTCGGCCACTTCAAAGGTGTCGCGGCCCACGTTGGACACACTAACCAACAACCCCATCAGCACAAAAAGGGGTATCGTCGCGAACAAATAATCCGCGATGCCGCTATAGGCTGTCAGCTCCATCATGCGGAAGGCGAGGTCGATGTTATCGCGAATGATCCATATGCCAAGGAAGCCAACAGCAAACAGGGCGTAGGCGATCTGCAACCCCAGCAGGACGAGGCCAACCAGCAGTGCGATCAGCAAAAATCCGACAGTCAGGGTGGTCATACTGCTGCCTCGCCTTGCGTGCGCCATGCCATCGTCGCGCGATAGAGACAGGCGCAAAGCGCCACGCTACAGCCGATCACCGTAATCGCCCGGAATGGAAAGGTTGGGATGGTAAAGACGCCTTGCACGCCAAAGAATTCCGCTGTGGTCCAAGCTTTCATCATGTTGGGCCATGACGCCCAGAGGATTAGTGCGAAGACCAAAGCGCCAAACAAGGCAAAAAGCGTGTCCAGCAGCCGACCCGCTTTAGGGCTGGCGCGTTCGATACGTCGGATCAAAAAGTCGGCGCGTGTCAAGCGACCCTGCATCACGGCGGCTGCGATCTGCAGGAACACAATGGCAACGACCGATCGGCCCGCGATTTCGGCTACGCCAGTGATCGGTGCGTTGAAAAAGTTTCGCCCAATTACGTCTAGCACGATCATGACCATCATCAGGCCGATCCAGACCGTGCCTATGGCCGACAGCAGGTTAGCAACGCTGCCAAGGGCTGCACCAATAGGTGCCGTGGCGAAGGGCGGGATCGCACCCGCATCCGCATTGATGTCGCTATCGTCTGCCATGCTCTTACCGCCTTATTTGATCGGCCCGCCCCATCCATGCGGGGGCGGGCCGTCGTTTCATATTCGCAGGATTAGCGGTTTGCGTCCCAGTCACGGCCAGGCGTCACGCCATTTTCGCGCAGCGCATCAAAGTAGGCGGATAGGACAACCTTGCCGTCCTCGCCTGTCTGCTCCAGCCAGGGGGCTACGATGTCTGGCAGGTTATCGACCCACTTCGCCTTTTCCTCGGCAGACAGTTCATGGACTTTAAGACCGGCGGCCTGCATCTCTGTCATCGCCTTTTCGGCCAATTCGCTAACGTAATCGCCGTGGGCTGTCGAAGTGGCGGATGCTGCCGCCATAAAGGCTTCTTGCACGGGAGCCGGCAGAGCGTCGTAAAAGTCCTTGTTCGCCGCAATTGCACCAAAATACATCGACCCGATACCGACGCGGGTCAGGTCGGGTGCAACCTCATAAACGCGGGTCGGAAGGATGCCGGACGCGAAGGACAGCGTGCCTTCGGTCACACCCGTTTGGATGTTGGTATAATAAGTCGTCAGCGCGCCATCGACTGGTGTCGCACCCGTGCCTTGCAGCCAGTTCGCTGATGTGCCCGGCGCGTTCAGCTTGCGGTTTTGCAGGTCGGCCATCGTGTTGACCGGAAAGTTTGCGTAAATGTCGTAGCTGTCGGTGATCAGCGAAGACAGCGGCACCATGTTCTGCGCGGTCCAGCTATCGTGAAGCTCGGGCAGGTTTGCCGACATATCATCGAAAATCTTGATCAGCAGCTTATGGTCTTCGGTCGCGAAGGGCGTGAAGTAGGTTACGTTCTGAAGCGGCATCGCCGCTCCCTCCCAGACCGTGCCGACCATGCCAACATCGACGATGCCGTCGCTGACAGCAGCGCGGGTGTCGGTGAATTTGTACAGCGTGCCGCCGTATGCCTCGTTCCAATCAACCTTGTATTCGCCCTTTTCCGCAAGGATGCGGTCAACCTCTGGCTGGAATGCGTTTTTCATCGCATAGACCCAGATATTCGCCTCTGGGTGGCTGGAACCGATGTTTACGGTGATGCTTTCCTGCGCAAAGGCGGCGTTGCCCACCAAAAGTGTAAGTGCCGTCGTCGCAAAGAGTGTCCTGATCGTCATTGTATTCCTCCCTTGTGGGCACGTTGGCCCGGTTTAGTCCTGTAGCTTACCAAGTCCACGCAGCACCCGTTCGGGTGTGAACGGCATCGCCGTCACCCCCCCCCCGAACGGACGCAGCGCATCGTTGATCGCGTTCATCACGGCCGCCGCCGCACCGGCTGTGCCGGCCTCGCCCGCGCCTTTAGCGCCCAGATCGCTTTCCAGCGTCGGGGTTTCGACGTGGGCGATAATCATATCCGGCATTTCCCCCGCCATTGGCACAAGGTAATCTGCCATCGACCCATTAAGCAGTTGCCCCTCGGCGTCATAATGCAGTTCTTCGAACAAGGCCGCGCCCAGCCCCTGTACGATGCCCCCTCTGATCTGTTCATCGACGAGTTGCGGATTGATGACACGCCCGCAATCTTCAACGCACCAATGCTTCAGCAGTTTGACGTCGCCGGTGTCGGTGTCGACTTCGACATAGGACGCCTGCACGCCGTTGGTGAATGCAAAGGGATAGTCGGCGGGCGTGTAATGTCGGGTCTGCACCAGCTCTCGCGGCAGACCCTTGGGTAATGTATCGCCGCGGAAATAAACGATGCGGCCCACCTCTGACAGCGGCATCCGGTCGGCACCGTCCGCCATATCAACAACGGCCCCATCTCGGATGTCCAGCGTTTCGGGCGCGCATTGCAGCATCGCACCGGCAACCTGAAGAATAGCGTCCCGCAGCGCCCACGCCGCTTGCAAGGCGGCCTCTCCGCCAATGCCGGCCCCGCGCGAAGCCCATGTGCCACCACCGTATGGCGTGGATTGGGTGTCGCCAGTGATAATCCGCACCTGACTGGGTGGAACGCCTACGCCTTCGGCGACGATCTGCGACAGCATGGCTTCTGTCCCCTGCCCCTGTTCAGTGACAGAGGATGCGGCGACGATGCTGCCGTCCGGATCCATCCGCACAGTACAGCCATCTTGCGCCGAGATACGCGCGCCGCCGATACCATACATGAATGGCGACGGGTTAGTCAGTTCGATAAAGCTGGCAATGCCGATCCCGCGCACGATGCCGCGCGCCTTTGCATCGGCCTGATCGACGCGAAGGGCATCGTAATCCATCAATGCGACTAGTTTGGCCAAGCTGGCGTGATGCGACAAACCTTCGAACCGCATCTTGGCCGGGGATATGGCGGGATAAGCATCGTCAGCAAAGAGGTTGCGGCGCCGAATTTCGACCGGGTCCATTCCAAGTGCGGCCGCGGCCATATCGACTAAACCTTCGGTCACCGTGACCGCGATAGGGTGGCCCACGGCGCGATACTGACTAGTCGGCGTCTTATTCTGGAACACTACGGTCGTCTTGGCGCGGTAGTCTTTGAAGTCGTAAGGCCCGCCGCACAGGTTCACGACCTGATTTCCCTCTATCGCCGAAGTGCGCGGATAAACCGAATAAGCCCCGATCGCCGTCCAGTCGTCGATATCAAAGGCAAGAATCTTGCCGTCCTCGGCCACGGCGATGCGGCCCCAGATCTCGTGATCGCGGGCATGAATATCGGTCGTAAAGCTTTCAAGTCGATCTGCAATGAACTTCACCGGACGTGAAATGATTTTGGCAATTGCCGCCGTCGCGATCTCGTCTGGGTATATGTGAACTTTAATGCCGTAGGACCCACCGACGTCGCCGCAAATCACCCGTACCCTGGATTCCGGCAGGCCAAGGTGTTCGGCCAATACAACTTGTATCATGTGGGGTGCCTGCGTCGCATGCCAGGCGGTCATCTGCCCTTCGCCCGGATTCCAATCAACGAGGATGGAGCGGGGTTCAAGCGTCACACCGGTATGCCTACCGGTCTTGAAGTGAGCCTCGACAACTTTGTGTGCTGTGGCAAAGGCGGCGTCCACGTCACCTTCTTCGTGCAGTCGCTGAAACGCGAGGTTGTCACCCATGTCCGGATGCAGAACAGGCGTTTCCCCGTCCAGCGCTGTCATCATGTCGGTGACTTCTGGCAGCGGATCGTAGTCCACCTCGACCAATGCCGCGCCATCCTCTGCCGCAGCCCGCGTTGTGGCGACGACGGCAACCACGGGTTCGCCGACCCAACAGGCGCGATCGATAGCAATCGCATGTTCGGGAGGCGATTTTAGCCCCTTCAAGTGCGCCAGAACACCAACCCACGGCGTGCAGACCTCTGCGATATCGGCACCGGTAAAGACCCGCAGCACGCCCTTAATGGCCATAGCTGCCTCTGTCTCGATCCCCGTGATCCGGGCATGAGCATGAGGGCTGCGGACGAAAACGACATGAACCATGCGCGGCAGCACCATGTCGTCGACATAGCAACCCCGCCCCTGAACCAGCCGCCCCGCATTTGGGCGCGGCACGGTCTTTCCGATATAACTATTGGGCCGATCTGGATTGCCAAAGGGAGAGTTCATGCTGCACCCCTTCCGCTGCGCGCGATGGCGACCGTTTCGATGGCGTCCACAATGGCCTCGTATCCTGTACAGCGGCAATAATTTCCCGACAGATGCTCGCGGATCGTGGTGCGATCCGGCACGCCACCCGCATTCAGCAACTCTTGGGCAGCGACCAGCATACCCGGCGTACAGAACCCACATTGCAAAGCATTTCGCGCGATAAATGCAGCCTGCAGGTCAGCAACAGCACCAGTATCGCTAAGACCCTCAATCGTCCAAACCTCGGTCCCGTCAGCCTGCGCAGCCAGCATCAGACAACCGCGTATGGCTTGCCCGTCGACCCGCACGGTACAGGCGCCGCAGACACCGTGTTCGCAACTTGCGTGTGCACCCGTCAGTCCAAGATCAAGACGTAAAAAATCGACAAGATGCCGTCCGGCGGGCACGCGGGCTTCTACGGCTTCCCCGTTCACGGTCAGGGCGATGTCTATGCGATCGCTGAAGGTGACGGTCATGCAGTGGCTCCATTCAGGTCTGCGATTGCGCGCTGCAACAGGACGCCGACCAGATGGCGACGATAGGTGGCGCTCGCTTGTGTGTCCGATGGCGGGTCAAGGCCGTCGCGGAGGGCCGCAACAGCCCCATCTTCATCACCCTCGTCCAGCCGTGCCATCGCCGCTATAGCCAACTCCGGCTTTGGCCCAACCGATATGCAGACAATCCGGTGGCGCGCTTCGCGCCGCACTATGCAAAGACCTGCGAGTGCATAATCCCCTGACCGACGGCCTAGTTCGTGGATAACCTGACGCTCATTCGCCTCTTGTATGGGGAGGCTGATCGCTGTCAGGATCTCTCCCTCTTGGATCGTCGTTTCGAACACATCAACGAAGAATTCAGCGGCAGGTATCTCACGCGAACCCTGCGGTCCTTCGACTTGGATTGTGGCATCCAGCGCTAACACGCAGGCCGGAAATTCAGCAGCAGGGTCCGCGTGGGCCAACGCGCCCCCGATAGTGCCACGATTACGAATAGCAGCATGAGCGATCAGGTCCGTGGCCTTTTGCAGCAACGGTGCATGTTGCGCCACCAGTGGGTCAGTCGCTATTTCTGCGTGCCGGGTTAAAGCCCCGATGCGCAGGCGATCACCGGCCAGTACCACGCCCTTAAGGCTGTCGATGCGATTGATGTCGATCAGCAAGTCGCCAGAACTTAGCCGCATATTCAGCGCGGCAATCAAGCTTTGCCCGCCCGCCAACACGCGCCCCATCCCATCGCTCGCAGCAAGCAGATCCAGCGCATGACGCAGATCTGTGGCACGAGCATAGCCACCAACTGATGCTTTCAAAGCATCCCTCCCCCCAATGAAGTTGCGCCCTCCAGCACAACTGTTGATCAAGCGATCAACCTTATTGATCATACGATCAGCAAATGGCATACTTTTGCAAGTGGTATTTTCAGGCCACCTCGTATTATGGGACAGGCCATGAATAGCGCTGAACCAACCGCCGCCCCCGACCGTCGCCGACTTCCGCCACAGGAACGGCGGCGTCAGATCGTCGAAGGCGCGGTCGCGTTCTTTGCTGATGTGGGTCTTGAAGGAAATACGCGTGATCTGGCTGGGCGACTGGGCGTCACCCAATCCCTGCTGTTCAACTACTTCGCCAGCAAGTCTGACTTGCTAGAGGCCGTATATGAACACGTCTATCTGAACCGGTTATCGGACGATTGGCCCACCCTTTTGACCGACGAGCGCCAGACGATCCGGGAACGCGTCCTGACATTTTACGACGCCTACAGCCAATTGATCTTTCAGTATGAGTGGATGCGGATTTTTATGTTTTCGGGTCTGGCGGGGGCTGCACTGAACCGCCGATATCTGGATCATCTGGGGAAGGTCATTCTTGCACCGCTACTAAAGCAGATGCAGGCCGCCGCGACCGGACCAGACGTTCCGCAAATGGAGGATCTTTGGAACTTGCATGGCGGTATCGTCTATATCGGCATCCGTCAGCACATCTATCAGGTGCCCTGCCCCGACGACCCGTCCGAAGCAATTACACGCGCGGTTGACCGTTTCCTGACAGCCTTCGCATTAGGTGATCCCAACGAGTAACCGCCGGCAAATAACCGCCGGCAAAAATAACAAAATGCCTGTCAATGTTGCGGATTCACTGAGAGCCTATACCCGAAAGTGCCATTCGGGTCACCGCGTCGCTGTCGCACTCATCGGCTACGCACAGGGACCATACCTGCGCCGAAATGGACCGCACCAGAACCGAGAATATCCTAAACCCTCGCTTCGCCCTTGCGGCATGATGGTTCAATTACCGGCCATTTCGGCACGTTCTTTCATGTCAGCAACGCTTGCTTTCCACTGTTCAAGAACGACAATATTTGCTGGGTCAAGCGGTTCGCCAGTGCTGCCATCCAAATGCATTTGAACCACAGGGGCCGTCACGCCATCAAGTGACGGCGAGATTTTCTCAATCGCGACGATGAGGGGACCTGCCACGTCTTCAAGCCCATAGGCTTCTGAGTATTCGATCATTTCAGCAAGCACGTGGACAATCCATCGGTGAGACTCTGCGTCCTTAGATTCTGTCAGTCGCGCCATAGCCGCTCTGACGTCCAAGAACTTTGTAAGTGTTGTCATTTTCTGATAACCTCCGGAACGGAGACGTTGAACACGTCGTGATGGATTCCCGAAAACTCACGAATTCGCGCAATGCGTTCGTCCGAGCAATCCATAAGTGCCGCAAGAGCCGTGACCTTACCCATAGCATGCGGGGACCCAAGGTATCCATAGGGCGCATTGCCCGAGCGTTTCATAACACGGTTCATAACGGGATCGATGACGGCGACAGCATCTGAAATACCTGCGGCGATCCCGTATTCGAATGCGCCGATCATGACTTCACTTGTCACGTAGGAAATAGAGTTTCGCGCGATGCCGCGCCCTGGCAGGTTGGTATCAACGCAAAACCTCGTCGCTTCCCAGACACGTGCACTTCTTAGTGGCGGCTCTCCGTCCAGCAGGCAGCTAAACACATCGGTCAGCATATGTGGGCCGGTCGTTTGCAGCAAACGCATACAACCGACAACACGGCCTTCGTCGTCTACGCTGACAACATGTGCCGGATCCAATTCATCGAATTCATCTCTTTCCATGCCGTCAATCACCTTGACGTCCCAGCCTAAGCGGCCGCTAAAAACCTGTGCCCGAAGTTGGTGCATCTTGATAAGCAAGTCAGAATGTTCGTGTGCGTTTAGTGAGTCGACGATGACGATCATGATAATTACCCCAATTACTCAAGGTGATGATGCAGCCGATCATGTCCTGATGAAATAAGGGGAATCCCTTAGTGGTATATTAACTTGGATGTATCAGTCCCATGCCAATCGCACGGCCAACAGCCTGTACGGTCGTCAGCGCACCAAGCTTGTCACGGGACGAACGCAAATGGATTTCGACCGTCCGATGCGAGATGGCTAAAATATCCCCGATTTCCTGCTGAAGCTTCCCCGCCGCGACCCACTGCAAAACTTCCTTTTCGCGGGATGAAAGTGCCGAATACCCTAATGCACCGATCAAGCCATTTGTACGCATGACTGAATCGTGCAGATGAACGGCTGCGGTCTGAAGGTTGCCCATGATGTGACGCTTCAGCTTCTCCCACTCTTCTGTGGAACAGGATCGCGTCACCGAAAGTAGCCCCCGATCCCCATACGGCCCTCGTATTGGGACGGTAAGTCCTTGCGAGGTGATTCCAAAATCCTCGGCTGGGAAAAATACTGACTTGAACTTCTGATCACGCTCGAACCGCTGCCAATCGACAGGCGCGATACTTAGCCCAGCCTTGTGAAGCGCCGGATCGATACGATGCAAACTTTTCTTAATGTAATGGGATTTCCAAGCGTTTGGATAATTCGCGTAGCCATGCACTGCGCCCGTTACTGGATTTAGCGATGCGTAAGAACCGAAGTCGAGCTCCAGCGTGTCGCACATCTGCTCAATGAAAGTTAAATAATTTTCAGAGCTTGACGGCACCGTTCCAAGATCAATGATATTCACGACACATCCTGCCTAACTGGTGCGATTCAGACTTGCCCGCCCTTCCGAATTTCAGTGATAAACCGACACGCTTTTCACGCGTGACCACAACAAAAACTTAGTCTAGGCAACATCTGACTTTTAAAGTCAGAGCAATTTTCGACTTGCGGCTATGAATGCCGCCTCTCGCGGCGTTCTGACCTCAAGTCTATCTGCACCACCTCGCAACCGTGCCTTCACAGCGCCGACAGAAATCTTCAACTCGTGAGCGATCTCCTTTTGAAGAAAACCTTGAGAGTAGAGCCGAAGTGCATCCAATTGCGCCTTCGTCAACTTATTTGGTTCGTGTGAATGCAGCTTATAGACGATTTTGCTGATTTCGTCCATCTCAGCCTCAAGCAACTCGCGATCAGTACGCGCGAAGATACCAAGACTACGTTTGCGCAGTGTCGACGTTCCTTTGATAGAGACGACGCTGCCATATCGGTAACCGAAACTACGATAGTCATGTAAGACATCGGGCAACCCTAAATGTCCGATGTCACTCCACCGAGTATAGCCTTCGTTTTTTTGACACCAAAGCAGAAGTGGGTCAGCGAGCGCGTGGCCAGAAAGCGTGTAGTGGTCGATCCAATCCGTCGCGAACAAGTTCAGTTCAGCTTCAGGGGCATAAAAGCCGACACGCAGCGCCACATAGCAACCTGCGGGTGCCAAATCAGACAACTGGTTTCGACAATTTTCAAAGTTCATAGCTGTCAGCGGTTCCATTCTCGCTTTTGGGATCGTAGGCTTCAGAGAGACAATCCAGCCTCACATGGTCTCCTCCTAGGGATTGCAAGGGACTATCTATGATCAAAGTGGACACATTAAGGCAACTCCTGCAACGCCTGAGTGATATCTCAGACTGGAAATTTGCCTTGGGGTTGCATATTCGCTTTGCAAATCCAATGTTGCTTTATCAAACCTATCCACAAGCATGGATTGATTACTATAACGACGAAGGTCTTGTTTTTGTTGACCCTACTGTTCGGTGGGCTGTCGCAAACATTGGAATCTGTGATTGGTCCAGCCTTGCCGATCAGGACCAAAGCAATGTCCTGGGCCAAGCGGCTGAATATGGTTTGAACTACGGGAAAGTCGTTTCGATCGGCAGGACATCCCGCACGTTCGGTTTTTTCACCCACTCGTCCCACGAAATCGAGCGTTCCGCGATCGAAGAGGCGCAAGCCATTCTTGAAGAACTGCATGAAGCGACACAGGGTGTTGAATTGTTGTCAGAAGACGAGTTAGCCCCGCTAAGAGAGCTAAACCTTTCGTCAGCGCAACGCTGACATCTTACCACGCATCAAATCGGGTTCTTGTTGCGACAACACATAGAATGATCTCCCAGACGCATTACGGCTGCGCAGCGGCCCGCAACAAGGGGACCTGCGGCAACCGTCGAGCGATCGGCAAGGCCGAACTGGAAGAGCGAGTGCTGGGCGGTTTGCGGCATCACCTGATGGCCCCGGACATGGTCGCGACGTGCATCAAGGGTATGCGTCCGGTCTGACTGGCGTTGACTTATTCAGCCGACCAGTTCCACGGCATGAGGTCATCGAGGCGGTTTATCTTATGATCTGCGACGCGGGCGAGAACCCAGCGAAGCCATGCTTCGGGATCGACACTGTTCAGGCG
>JAGXIQ010000084.1 GCA_024635625.1 Loktanella sp.
CCGTCAGGCCGACGGCCATTAGATCGACACTATGGATCGCTGCAAGCGTTTGGTTCATCGCATCCATAATCGCCGTTCTTTCCTCTGGCGATTGGTCTTGAAGGCGGGGATCGTCAAAGCTGCGGCCTGCGACATGATCCATCAGGTAGAACGGCGCGCCGATGACGCTGTCGTCTTCACAAAGCAAATGCATGCACGGTACTGGCACAGCCGTGTCCTGCAAAGCGCGCTGTACTGCGAACTCGCGCTCGACCGCATGGGCGGATTTCAATAGAACGCCGCCGGGTTTACGGCGCAGGACGTAGTCGCAAGCATCGGTCTGCAACCTGAACGTTGGGTTTGACTGGCCAACTTGAAAACGGTGAACAGTCACTGGGCCATCCAGCCCCGGCAGGCGTCCATTCACCCAAGTAGCGACAGCCTTTACGTCAAGATCATCAGACATTTAACCCTCGTTCTTAAGGTGTTTTTTAAGTTCGGCACGCGCTACTTGCCTGCGATGCACCGCATCTGGGCCATCAGCAAAGCGTAGGGTACGCAATTGTGTCCACATCCACGCCAACGGTGTGTCCTGCGAAATACCCATCCCGCCATGCATTTGCATCGCCTGATCCACAACCTCGAGTGCCATCAAAGGGGCGGCGACCTTGACCATGCTAATCCAGGGCTGTGCTGCACGGGTGCCTTGCGTGTCCATCATCCACGCGGCCTTTAGGCACAGCAGTCGCGTCGCCTCTATTTGGATGCGAGCGTTGGCGATGATGTCGTGGTTCGCGCCAAGATCGGCGAGTGGCTTGCCAAAAGCACGGCGGGTCAATGCGCGGTCACACATCAGATCGAGGGCACGTTCCGCCTGACCAATGGCGCGCATGCAATGATGAATGCGCCCCGGTCCCAAACGGCCTTGCGCCACCTCGAATCCGCGCCCTTCACCCAGCACAAGCTGAGCCGCTGGAATACGCACGTCGGTAAATCGCAGGTGCATATGACCGTGCGGCGCATCATCATGACCAAAGACTTGCATGGGTCGCAGTATCTCGATGCCCGGCGTGTCCATATCCATCAGAAAGATGGTGTGCTGGCGGTGGCGGTGCGCCTCCTGATCTGTCTGCGCCATAACGATCAGCAGCTTGCAGCGTGGATCGCCTGCACCAGAAATCCACCACTTTTCGCCGTTCAGGATGTAGTCGTCACCGTCTCGGACTGCTGACAGCGCGATATTCGTGGCGTCCGACGATGCCTGGTCCGGCTCTGTCATCGCGTAGGCAGAACGGACTTTGCCTTCAAGCAATGGAGTTAGCCAGCGTTCTTTATGCGCTGACGTACCGTAGCGTTCCAGCACCTCCATATTGCCAGTGTCTGGCGCACTGCAATTAAAGACCTCTGCAGCCAGCGTGGATTTACCCATCTCCTCGGCCAGATAGGCGTATTCCACTGTGTCAAGCCCCTGCCCCTTATCGCTGTCCGTCAGCCAGAAATTCCACAGACCGCGGTTCCGGGCTTCTGCCTTAAGGCCTTCCATAATTGCGATCTGACGATCGGTCAGTGCAAAGCGACCGCTGGGATGTTGGCCCACTTCAGCGGCGTACTCGGCCTCTAGTGGTGCGATGTGATCCGCTATCATTGTCTTGACGGCGGCGATCAACGGCGCGGCGCGGTAAGTAATGCCAAGATCCATCTCAGGCCTCCAACAATCGCGTACGGGCGGTCGAATATTCACGGCCTATACGCGCCACCAATGCGGCGGCGGGCACGACGTCACGCACGGCACCGATGCCTTGCCCGGCCCCCCAGATCGTGCTCCATGCCTTGGGCTTGGAACTGCCTTCGGCAAAGCTCATCTGCGTGGCATCGGTGGGCAAATCGTCCGGGTCCAGCCCGGCGTTCCGGATAGAGGCGGCCAGATAATTACCTGAAATCCCTGTGAACAAAGCCGAGGTGACAATATCCTGCGCGCCGCTGTCCACGATCATCTGCTTGTAACCGGCTGCTGCGTTCGCCTCTTGCGTTGCGATGAAAGGAGAGCCGACATAGGCCAGATCCGCACCCATCGCCTGCGCGGCTAAAACCGCGTCGCCCGTGGCAATCGACCCGGACAGCAGGAGTGGACCGTCAAACCAATCGCGAATTTCGCGGATCAGGGCGAAAGGCGATTGCGTTCCCGCATGCCCCCCTGCACCCGCTGCGACAGCGATCAACCCATCAGCACCCTTTTCGATCGCCTTGTGGGCAAAGCGGTTGTTGATCACATCGTGCAGCGCGATACCGCCGCAGGAATGAGCGGCCTCGTTCACTTCTGGTCTTGCACCAAGCGAAGTGATCCAGATTGGTACTTTCCATTTCGCGCAAATTTCAAGATCACGCTCTAACCGTGAGTTGGAGCGATGGACGATCTGGTTCACCGCATAAGGCGCCGCAGGCGTATCAGGGTGTGCTTGGTTGTAGCGATCCAGCGCCTCTGTGATCTGTTTCAACCACGCCTCTAGCATGATCGGGTCGCCGTCCTTTTCGCGCGCGTTCAGCGCTGGAAAGCTGCCGACGATACCTGCACAGCACTGGGCAATCACCAATTCGGGGTTGGATACAATAAACAGCGGTGCCGCCACCATCGGCACACGCAAGTGCGAAAGAACATCTGGTAACATCATGTCTCCGTTGGATAATGTCGATGAAGCCACCGCGCGACAATCGCTGGTTTGGCATTGTCTGCAATTTCGACCGTCACGTCCCAAGCCAGTTGCACCTGTCCGGCGACGGACGTGTCTATATTTGCCAAAAGCAATTGCGCCCGTACCGCGCTGCCCGCCCGAACGGGTGCTACAAAGCGCAGACTGTCGAAACCGTAATTGATGCTCATGGCAAGGTTGGCAATGGGCGGCAGCGCCTCTTCTGCCATGACGCTCAGCAGTGAAAGCGTTAGAAAACCGTGGGCGATCGTCGCGCCAAACGGCGTATGCGCCGCGCGTGTGGTGTCTAAGTGAATGAACTGACGATCTAGGGTCAGGTCTGCGAAACGGTTGATCATATCCTGATCGATCAGGTGCCAGCCTGATTGCCCAACGACGTGTCCAACCTGCGCTGCCAGCGCGGCTATTGTGATCGTCTGATCTGTCATGCGGTCCCCTCGCCTTGATCGCCACTCTATGGGTTCGGTCCTCAGGGGCAACCCTCGGGGTCTGTTGTTTCCCTACGTCACGCGCTAGACGGACTTGTAACATCCACGCGGAGACGACCATGAGCAAGAGTGAAATCGGCCTTCTGGGCCTTGGTACGATGGGCGCGGCACTTGCGCTGAACATCGCGGACAATGAGTTTGATATCGCGGTTTACAACCGCACGACTCAGGTCACTCTCGATTTCAAGGCAGGCGCTGGCGATTTGTCTGACCGCATCACTGCTACCGAGACGCTAGAAAAGTTTGTGGGCGCCCTTTCTACGCCTCGCGCGATCATCCTGATGGTGCCTGCGGGGGATGCAGTCGATCAACAGATCGCGGCGCTTCGCGCGCTGTTAAATGACGACGACCTGATCATAGACGCGGGGAACGCGAATTTTCACGATACCAACCGTCGCGCAACAGAGGCAGGCGACATGCCGTTCCTTGGTATTGGCGTGTCCGGCGGTGAAGAAGGTGCGCGTTTTGGCCCGTCGATCATGGGCGGCGGCAATCGGGCCTCTTGGGACCGCGTCGCACACATCCTGACCGCCATCGCAGCCGATCACGACGGCACGCCTTGTGCCACTTGGATGGGCGAGGAAGGTGCAGGGCATTTTGTCAAAGCCGTTCACAACGGCATCGAATACGCCGACATGCAGATGATAGCCGAGGTGTATGGAATCCTGCGAGACGGTATCGGGATGGACAGCGCTGCCATCGCGGCGGTGTTCGATCAATGGAACGCGGGCCCGTTGGCATCCTACCTGATCGAAATTTCGGCCCGTGTGGCCGAGGCGAAGGACACTAAAACGGGCGCGCCGCTGCTGGATATCATCACTGATGCGGCTGGCCAAAAAGGCACTGGCCGCTGGACTGCAATCGAAGCGCAGCACCTAGGTGCGCCCGTCCCTGCGATCGAAGCTGCCGTCGCCGCACGCAATCTGTCTGCTGCAAAAGATCTGCGCAAACGCGGCGAGGATCTGTTCGGCGCTGCCCCGCAACCGCTGAATGGTGCATTGACCGTTGATCAGTTGGAACAAGCCCTGATCGCCGGCAAGATCATTTGCTATGCGCAAGGCTTTACGATGATCAGCGCGGCATCTACGCAATTTGGATGGAAGTTGCCCCTGCCAGAGATTGCAAAGGTCTGGCGCGCAGGCTGTATCATCCGCTCTGTTATGCTGGATGACATGGCAACGGCCCTGACTGAAGCGCCGGATCAAAACTTGATGCTGTCCGGTAAATTTGCTGAAGATCTGAAGGCAAACCATAACGGCCTGCGTCAGGTCGTGGCGCAAGCGTCACTGCATGGTCTTGCCGTACCTGCGCTGTCATCGAGCCTTGCTTACTTTGATACCATGCGGACCCACCGTGGGACTGCGAATATGCTGCAAGGTCAGCGCGACTATTTCGGCCGTCACGGGTTTGAGCGTCTGGACCGCGACGGCAAGGGCTTTCATGGCCCTTGGGCTGACTAAGACTTTACGATCAAACCGGGGGGCGTGGCGCAAAGACGCTCCGCCCCTTGGTCGGTGATCAGGATCGGTTCCGTAATCTCTATCCCGCCGTCATCCAACCAAAGTGCCGGCATGAAATGGAACGTCATCCCTGTCTGAAGCGCTGTGGTGTCGCCAGCCCGAAGTGACATGGTCCGCTCTCCCCAGTCCGGGGGATAAGACATTCCGATGGAATAGCCGACACGGCTGTCCTTGTGAAAGCCATGGCTCGCCAGCGTCCCGTTGAAGACCCGCGCCAAATCCTCGCAGCGAATACCGGGTTGCGCCATGGCAATCACTGCAACCGTCGCCGCGTTTACGGCTTCTTCTGCGCGCAGATAGGTGTCGGGCACCTGCCCCAAAAACAACGTGCGGGACTGTGGGCATTGGTAACGCCGATAAGCCCCAGCAATTTCAAAAAATGTCGGGATTCCACGCGAAAGCGGACTGTCGTCCCATGTCAGATGCGGTGCAGTGGCATCCCGGCCGGACGGTGCCATCGGTACGATGGCTGGATAGTCCCCCCAATGACCGTCGGCCCCTTCGATACCTGTCGCCATAATCTGGGCCACAAGATCGTTTTTGCGCATACCCACCTCTGCCACCTCAGCGATATGGGCATGCATACGTGTGACGATTGCCCCAGCACGGCGCAGATAAGTGATCTCTGTCTCTGACTTGATTGCGCGACACCAGTTCACAAGGCCGGTCGCATCTACAGTCTCAGCTTGCGGAACGCCTGTCAGGATCGTCTCGTAAGCAGCTGCAGTGAAATAGTAATTGTCTTTTTCGACACCAAGCCGGCCTGTGTCCCACCCGCAGGCACGGAGCAGGCTGCACAAATCCAGCATGGCGTGCTTGATCGGGTTTTGTACAAAGCTGTCATCATAGCCGTGGATATGGTCATCGGGCATCCAGGCTGTGCGCAATGCGCCTGCCGCGTCCATTCCGCGACCCCACCAGCGTGGTGGCCCCTCAGGCCCAACGAGCACCCCCTGATGTACGTAGAACGACCAACCGTCATAGCCGGTCAGCCAACCCATATTACTGGGGTCGGTGATGAACAAACAACCAAGTCCGGCACGGTCCATCGCGGCCCGCACGCGGGCCAAACGATCAGTGTATTCGGCTGGCGCAAAAGCGGGATTCGGGTGGGTCATGGGGCGAATATGCGCCCACAACCCGCTCGCTGGCAAATATTATCCTAGCGCGTAACCCGCCCCACGCACCGTTCGTACTGGATCGCTGCCTCCGGTGGCAGTCAGGGCTTTTCGCAGGCGGCCAACGTGTACATCAACGGTGCGCGTGTCGACGTATATGTCACGACCCCAGACCCGATCCAGCAACTGATCGCGCGACCAGACCCGTCCCGGTTTTTCCATGAAAGTCGATAGCAGACGAAACTCTGTCGGGCCCAGCTTTAGCGATTCCCCGTCACGGGACACCCTGTGGGTTTCGGCGTCCAGCAGAATGTCGTCATAGGCCAGCACCTGTCCTACAGTTGTGGGTCGTACCCGGCGCAACTGGCTGCGGACGCGGGCCATAAGTTCTGTCACGGAATACGGTTTGGTGACATAATCATCAGCGCCGGTTTCCAGACCGCGGACTTTGTCCACTTCCTCTGTCCGCGCTGACAGCATGATGATCGCAATGCCGCGGGTGGCCGGATCGATCTTGAGCCGCCGACAAACCTCGATCCCTGTGACGCGGGGCAGCATCCAGTCTAACACCATGACGTCCGGTGCATCCTCGGCCACCATCAAAAGCCCCTCTTCGCCGTCTTCGGCGCGGGAAACCCGAAAGCCTTCGGCTTCTAGGTTGTAGGCCAGCACTTCGCGCTGCGCCTCTTCGTCTTCAACGATAAGGACGTGCGGTTGTGCCGACATTACTTCGGCTCAGTCATGTAAGAGGTCTTGTCGCTTTTCGGACGCGCCTCTTCGGGCATCTCTCCGGTGATCAGATAGATCACCTGTTCAGCCATATTCGTGGTCAGGTCGCCCATGCGTTCGATGTTCTTTGCCATGAAATGAAGGTGCATGCAGGGGGTGATGTTCCGCGGGTCTTCCATCATGAAAGTCAGAAATTCGCGGAACAGGGCATTATACATCTGGTCAACGTCTTGATCGTGTTGACGTACATCTTCGGCCAGTTGCGCATCACCTTTGATGTAGGCATCCAGCGTGTCTTTCAGCATCCCCTGCACTTCACGGGCCATGCGACGCAGCGATGATTCTGCCCCGGCAATCGGCGTCATGTCCACAAGCACAGAGGTGCGCTTCGCCATGTTCTTGGCGTAATCGCCGATCCGTTCAAGCGCCGCTGCCAGTCGCAGCACAGTCAGCAGGGATCGCAGGTCTTTGCTAACCGGTGCGCGCAGGGCGATGGTCCGCGCGGCAGCCTCTGAAATTTCAAGTTCCAGCGCGTCGATGACCTTGTCGGCCTTACGGACCCGTTCGGCCAGCTCGACATCGCGGGTGGCAAGACTTTCGGCGGCTTGCAAGATCGCATCTTCGACCAGCCCGCCCATCTTCATGATCAGCGTTGTGATCGCGTCAAGATCGCGGTCATAGGCCGAAGAAATGTGTTGTTCGCTCATGGTCGCCATTCCTTATCCGATCCTGCCAGAGATATAACTCTCTGTGCGGGGGTCTTCGGGGTTGGTGAAAATCTTGTCCGTGACACCGTATTCCACCATGTTGCCAAGGTGGAAAAATGCTGTCTTTTGGCTGACGCGGGCCGCTTGCTGCATAGAGTGGGTAACGATTACAACAGAATAGCTTTGACGCAATTCGTCGATGAGCTCTTCGACCTGTGCGGTGGCAATGGGATCAAGTGCCGAGCAGGGTTCGTCCATCAGCAAAACCTCGGGTTCCGTCGCCACAGCGCGGGCGATGCACAAGCGCTGCTGCTGACCGCCAGACAATCCAGTGCCAGGTTCCAGCAAGCGGTCCTTGACCTCGTCCCAGATCGCTCCGCGGCGCAGCGCGCGCTCGACGATCTCGTCGAGGTCCGATTTGTTACGCGCCAGACCGTGAATCTTTGGCCCGTAAGCCACGTTGTCATAGATCGACTTTGGGAACGGGTTCGGCTTCTGAAATACCATGCCGACCTTGGCGCGCAGTTGCACTGGATCGACCCGTGGATCTGTAATATCCTCACCATCAATCAGGATGTTGCCGGTGACGCGTGCAATATCAATTGTATCGTTCATCCGGTTGATGCAGCGCAAAAAAGTAGATTTGCCGCAGCCCGATGGGCCGATAAAAGCCGTGACCGTTTTGTCTGCAATCTCTACGCTTACGTCTTTGATCGCGTGCTTGTCGCCATAGTAAACGTTCACGTTCCGGGCCGAAATCTTGGTGTCCTGCTGCGCGTTCATCGCCTTGTCCATTCGATACATGTCTTCCATTTCAGCACTCCTACCAGCGACGTTCAAAGCGGCGGCGCAGGATGATGGCCACCGTGTTCATGACAAGCAGGAACACCAGCAGCGTGATAATAGCGCCCTGTGCGCGTTCCACAAAGGCCGGGTCGGCCCGTTGGGTCCAATTGTAAATCTGCACCGGCAGTGCTGTCGACGGATCGCCAAACAGGCCGGTTGCGCTTGAATAGGCCTCTGGGTAGTCGCGAACGAAAGCGACCATACCAATCAGCAGCAGCGGTGCGGTTTCGCCCAATGCCTGTGCCAGACCGATGATCGTGCCGGTCAGGATGCCAGGCGCAGCTAGTGGCAGGACGTGGTGGAACACACTTTGCATTTTCGATGCACCGACGCCCAATGCCGCATCGCGGATCGACGGTGGTACCGCTTTTAGCGCCGCCCGGGTCGAGATGATGATTGTTGGTAACGTCATCAGCGCCAACACCATGCCGCCAACAAGGGGCGACGACTGGTTGAACTGCATGAAGTTAATAAAGATGGCGAGGCCGAGAATACCGTAAACGATTGACGGTACTGCGGCAAGGTTTGCGATGTTCACCTCAATGACGTCAGTCCAGCGGTTCTTTGGCGCAAATTCTTCGAGGTAGATCGAAGCGGCCACACCAATCGGAAGCGCCAAGACCAACACAACGATCATCATATAAAGCGAGCCAAGGATCGCGACGCCCAGACCTGCCGCCTCTGGCCGTTGGTCGGACGCGTCCGGTGCAGTCAAAAAGGCCCAATTAAACTTGACGTTCATAATGCCAGCGTCGCGCAGTTTGTCCGCCAGCTCCAGTTTTCCGGGGCTGGTATTCTTGTCCAATGCGGCACTGGCCATGGTCACACGACCCTTAAAATAACCGTCAATGCGACCGTCCGCCAGCAAAGTGAATCGGTCGGTCCCACCGATTAGGTCAGGGTTCGCTAAAACCCGATCACGCACAGTTGCTGGCGCTTCCTTAGAGATCAGGTCGCCGATTTCTTTATCGGACAGATCTGTCTGGATGCCAGCCTCTGCAATTGCATTGACTAGACCGTCACGCAGCAAGGGTGCGTAGCCGATGGTCGTGACCTTACTCATCACAGCCATGTCGCGGGTGCCAGATTTATCCAACTTCGCTTCCGGCAGCGGCACGTCGATTGTGATATAGGTCTGGCGGAACGCGCCAATGCCTTGCGACACAACAGAGGTCAGCAGGATCACTAGCGCGACCATCGCAATGCCGATGGCTATGGCACCGTAAGCCTTGAAACGCCGCTCGGCCGCGTTGCGCCGCTTGGTCCGGGCGTCCTCGGTATAAAGCGACTTTGTCATTCGTATTGCTCCCGGTAGCGGCGCACGATGTAGAGGGCCAGGACGTTGAGTGCGAGGGTGATGACAAAAAGCGTCAGACCGAGCGCGAAAGCGACCAAGGTTTCGGGGCTGGCGAAGTCCGTATCGCCGGTCAACTGGCTGACGATTTTAACAGTCACTGTCGTCATCGCCTCGAACGGGTTCAGGGAAATGCGGGCCGCAGCCCCTGCCCCAAGGACGACAATCATCGTCTCGCCGATCGCGCGTGATGCGGCTAGCAGGATCGCACCGACGATGCCAGGCAGTGCGGCCGGCACTACGACCTGCCGGATCGTCTCGGATTTGGTGGCACCGAGGCCCAAGGAACCGTCACGCATCGATTGTGGTACGGCGTTGATGATGTCGTCGGACAGCGAACTGACGAAGGGGATCAGCATGATGCCCATCACAAGACCAGCAGTCATGACCGAGGAGGCCGAGTCGCCAAATCCCAGCGGCTGGGCAAAGTAGTCGCGCAGGAATGGGCCAACGGTGACGAGGGCAAACAGACCGTAGACGATGGTCGGGATGCCGGCCAAAATCTCGATGGCGGGCTTGGCAATGCTGCGGATTCGGGGGGTTGCGTATTCCGACAAGTAGATCGCGGCGAATAGACCCGTTGGTACTGCAAAGGCCAGCGCAATAAAGCTAATATAGAGTGTACCCCAGAGCAACGGCAGGATGCCAAGGTCAGAGTTTCCGCGAAAGTTCGGGGACCAGTCAGTAGAGAAAAAGAAGCTCGTCCACGAATACTGACGGAAGAAGTTGATACTTTCGAACAGCATCGAAAATACGATGCCGACGGTCGTCATGATGGCAATCGTGGATGCGCCGATCAGCAGACCCTTGATCCACGTCTCGGACGCTGTGCGAGCGCGAAAGGTGTTCGATACCTTCATCACCGACAAAACCAGACCCAACAAAGCCAACGCCATGATACCCAGCGGCACCCAGATTGGTGCAGCGCCCCGGTATTCCATGATGCGCGCAGCGAATAGCCAAACGATAATCGCAAGCATCGCCGGGACGGCGGTGGACAGGATCGCGTTCAGACCGTGCTGTTTTGGCAAAGATGCAAGGTGGCGGATGTCACCCCCAGATACCGACAACGCGCGGCGACGTGCTAAATAAGACCCGATGATCGACAAAACGATGATGACCAGCAGGGGGAGCGTCAGGGACATGGGGCAGCTTTCTGTCTGACGGACTTCAAGGAATGGACCGGGGGCACAATGGCACCCCCGGTCCGGATTTCAAGCCAAGTGGCCAGATTACATGGTAGCTTCGTCAGCCACGGCCGTCTGCGTGGCAGCCAGCTCCGGATCGGACACCAGACCGTATTCGGCCAGCGGGCCGTCGGGGCCTGCCATGTCATCGCTGACAAAGAATTCTGTGAATTCCTTCAGGCCGGGAATGACGCCGATGTGTGCTTTTTTGACGTAGAAGAACAGCGGACGCGACACTGGATACTCACCGGTCGAGATGGTCTCGGTGGATGGCTCTACGCCGCCCATCGTCGCGACCTTCAGCTTGTCGGTGTTGTTTTCGTAGAAGGCCAGACCGAATACGCCGACGCCATTCGGATTTGCATCGATGCGGGCCAGCGTTTCAGTGTAGTCGCCGTCGATGTCCACCGATGCACCATCGGTGCGGATCGCCATGCAGGCTTCTGTCGTGGCGTCCTCGTCAGAGGTGATCGCCATGATCTCTTCCATCGCGCCGGACGATTCGCACCCAGCTTCGATCACGTTGACCTCGAACACTTCACGGGTACCGTGCTTGGTGCCGGGAATGAACGCCATGATGTCTTCGGCGGGCAGGCTCGGGTCGACGTCAGCCCAAGTTTTGTTCGGGTTTGCGACCATCGCGCCGTCAACCGGCAGTTCGGCGGCCAGTGCTTTGTACCATTGGTCCTGCGTGAAGGCCGTGAACTCTGGTCCGTCAAACTGGCTTGCAAAGACGATGCCGTCATAGCCGATGCGGACTTCCATGATGTCGGTGACGCCAGCTGCGGCACAGGCTTCACGCTCTGAGTCTTTGATGGGACGGGACGCGTTGGCGATGTCGACAGTGTTTTCACCAACGCCTTCGCAGAAACGTTTCAGACCGGCCGACGAGCCGCCAGATTCCACGACCGGTGTCGGGAAATCGAAGTTCTCGCCAAAGGCTTCAGCGACGATGCTGGCGTATGGCAGCACGGTAGAAGATCCGGCAACCTGCACGTTGTCGCGCGACTGGGCACTGGCGATGGTGACTGTGGCGGCAGAGATCGCCAAGGCAGAGGTGGCGAGTTTCATGAATGACATTTGTTGCTCCTGTCAGGCTTCATGGGTTGAACCTTGTCCGGCCCAACCGCTGCCGACCACCTATGGCCCGGCAACTACGCTTTTGTGACAGTCCTGTAAAAGTTTTATGACAGAGCGAAAGTTAATGTGTCGGTAGGCAAACTATTGTCGGCTAGCTTTCTGTTGGCCTGCATTATTAAAGGTTATCAAAAACCCGCAAAAATGCTCAATGGCTCTTACCAGCCTCGGTGGAATTCAAATTTCGAGATAGGGTATGAGCGTGGCTATGTTGGCTGCACAATAGTGATCCCTAGATCGTCGGCAGGATAACAGTACAGGTCGTACCCTGCCCTAACGTGCTGTCGATCACCAGCCGGCCCCTGTGCCGGTTCACAATATGCTTAACGATGGCCAGCCCCAGACCGGTGCCGCCCAACGCGCGGCTGCGGTGGGTGTCGACGCGGTAAAATCGCTCTGTCAGGCGCGGAATATGATGCTGGGCGATTCCCGGTCCGTGGTCCTGCACGTGCAGGGCCAATCCCTCGCTTCGCAGGCCCCGGTGATAGGTTGCCGAGTCTAGATTAATATTGAGCACCCCTGCACTGCCGCCATATTTGATCGCGTTTTCAATCAGATTACCGATCACTTGTCGGATTTGGTTGGCATCCGCCCGCACCTGCGTCCCGTTGCTGGCATCGGTTAATGTAACGACGACACCCGACGCCGCGATCACCGGTTCCAAATCGCCAAGGGTCGCCGCGACAAGCGCGCCCAGATCAACAGCTGCGACCGGGCGCATCCGCTCGCCCTCTTCGACTCTGCTAAGTGACAACAGATCGTCAACAAGCTGGGTCATCCGTAGGGTTTCACGCTCCATGATTCCCAAAAAACGCTCGCGGGCGGTGGCGTCGTTCCGGGCAGCACCGCGCAACGTCTCTATGAAACCCTGAAGCGCCGTCAGGGGTGTGCGCAGTTCGTGGCTAACGTTTGCTACGAAGTCGCGGCGCAATTGACCTACCTCTTCGGCGGCGGTTCGATCCTCAAACGTCAGAATGACACGACGGCCTTCAGGCACGATATGGACCGCCCAAGTCGTATCACGTGCACCATCACGGCCCAACCAGCGAGTTTGGAGCGGTTGGCCGCTGCGCAAAGACGTCTCTATCGCCTCCAGCGTGATCGGTTGGCGCAGCGCATTGATATAGTGCCGCCCCACCACGTGACTGCCTAGTACCCCTGCAAGGGCTGGACTGATGGCGGCTACGGTTTGGGTTTCGTCAATTAACATCACCGGAAACGGAAGTGATGTAACGGAAATCATTGCTAATTCGGTTTTCAACTAGGATATCCGTGCGACACGGTGGACCTGCGACATCATGATACTATGTGGCTTCACTAGAACGACCTCTGCATGTTTCACGAGTCCATGTCACTTTTTTTGACGTTACCACGACCAGAAAAGGACAAGGCACGTGATTGTCTTGACGAACCCGGCGCCGATACGCGCGCAGGCCAAAGCCCGGCTGTTGATTGTCGGAGATATTGCGATCTGGCAGCGGGCCGGGCGCAGGATACCCGCGTCCGTCGGCGTACAATTCGCCAACTTGTCAGAGGTTACCACCTGCTTCCTACATACGATCAGTCTGGAGATCGTGATTTCTCCGGTTATTGGGCAAGGTTACGATGCCATTGACGTAGCCGCGGTATTGGCAAACTGCGGTTACCGCGGCCGCTATCGCTGCTTGGCGGATTGCCTGCCGAACCTGGACTTGATCCGGCAGGAGGTCGCTATGATTGCACCTGACCTCGATTTCGAAATTGTCAGGGCGGCAGACTTGGCCATTTAGCCTTGCGTTGCTGCAGCAACGGCAGCACGTAATTCCCCGATCAGTAAATCCGGATCCTCTACGCCGACCGATACGCGAAAGAATCCCTCGGTAATACCAAGGGCCGCGCGGCCTTCCGGTGTCAGACCACGATGAGAAGACGACGGGGGATGCGACAGGGTCGTGCCAATGTCGCCAAGCGTGGGTGCAAAAGCGATATCTGGGGCCGCACGCGTCAGCCGGTTCGCCGCGTCGCGTCCACCTTGAAGGGCAAACGACAGCATGTTGCCGCCCTGCCCGCCCAGCAACGCCACGGCACGGTTATGGTCCGGATGATCGGG
This sequence comes from Loktanella sp., assembly GCA_024635625.1. Classification (GTDB taxonomy): domain Bacteria; phylum Pseudomonadota; class Alphaproteobacteria; order Rhodobacterales; family Rhodobacteraceae; genus Loktanella. Next base: position 13,863 of record JAGXIQ010000084.1, read on the forward strand.
CCGCGTGGGGTATAGAACCTGCGCCACACCGGGCATCTGCGCAAGCGCATCCGCGAGCAGGCGCGCATTGTCCTGTGCCGCACGATACCGAAGATGGAAGGAATGCAGCCCCCGTTCGGCCAGCCAGCAGTCGAAGGGGCTTGGTGTCAGACCCCACGTCACGTTGGCATCATTGATCTGCCGGCGTAGGTCTGCGTCTTGCGTTGCGACATAGCCCAATGTTGCGTCTGAATGCCCGGCCAACAGCTTCGTCACCGAATGTACGACAATATCGGCGCCAGCCAGCAACGGCTTGTAAGCTACGGGAGTCGTGAATGTATTGTCGACAACCAGCAGGATGCCGCGATCTTTTGCAAGAGCAACGATGCCTTCCATATCGGCAACACGGATCGTGGGATTTGACACGACCTCTACTAAGATCATACGCGTATTTGGCCTAATCGCCGCCGCCATTGCCCCGGCATCGGTGGGATCGGCCAGGGACGTTTCTATACCCAATCGCGGCAGGTCCTGCGCCATCAAGCGCAGGCTGCGGCCGTATAACTGATCACCACCAAGCACATGATCGCCGGCTTTCAGCAGTCCGAGGAACACCGCGCCGATGGCCGACATACCGGACCCGGTCACGATACCACCGCCAGAGGCGGCCTCTACCCCCTCCAACATGTCGATCTTTTCAGCCAGAACCTGCGCGTTTGGGTGACCTTCGCGAGAGTAGGTGTAGCCGGACTTGTCCGCATACTGCGCATCAAGCGCGTCGGGATCGGGCGAGCTATAGACGACAGAAGGTTGCAGTGGCGTCACGACCGGACGAGAAACCGAAGTCGGCCATTCCGTGCGGCGGACGATACTCTTTAGTGGCGTTTTCATCAAATTTCTTTCAGTTTGCGTGCAAAGCGCGCGGCGTTTTCACTGTAATGTAAAGCAGAGGCGCGCAACCCGTTGATTGCCGCTTCGTCCAACTGGCGCACGACCTTACCGGGCGCACCGACGACCAAAGACCCGTCAGGGATTACTTTGCCCTCCGTTACCAGCGCACCGGCACCGATTAGGCAGTTTTCACCAATTATGGCGCCATTCAGGATTGTGGCGCCCATCCCGACCAGACTGTTGGCCCCAATGGTGCAGCCGTGAAGCATCGCTTTGTGTCCGATGGTACAGCCGGCGCCAATTGTCATTGGGAATCCCATGTCGGTGTGCAAAACGCTGTTTTCTTGAATATTTGTGCGAGCGCCGACCGCGATCACCTCGTTGTCGCCGCGCAATGTCGCGCCGAACCAGACACTGGATCCTTCTGCTAACGTCACGCGGCCCATGACATTTGCACCGGGTGCAATCCATACGTCCGCAGCGATGTCAGGCGATGCATCGCCCAATTTATAGACGGCCATTTTAGCGCTCCTCGAATTCGCGTTGCAGGGTGCGAACGTGATCTAGCAGGTCAGGCTGTTGCGCCCGGCGCAGACGCTCTGCACTGATGATTGTGCGCAATTGCGCTTCGGTGGTATTTAAATCGTCGTTCACAAGGACGTAGTCGTATCCGTCCCAATGGCTGATTTCATCCCAGCTTTTTTGCATCCGGCGATCGATGGTATCAGGGTCGTCCTGTCCCCGTTCCACCAACCTGCGATGTAGTTCCGTAATCGACGGCGGCAGAATAAATATCGATAGAACAGCATCTTGCAGGTCAGAGTTACTGATTTGCTGTGCCCCCTGCCAATCCACGTCGAACAGCACATCGCGTCCCAGCTCGATCGCCGTCTGAACGGGTGCCTTGGGGCTGCCGTAATAATTATCAAAGACGCGGGCATGTTCCAGCATCCCGCGATCATCGACCAGCTTGCGGAAGGCGGGTTCAGTCACGAAATGATAATCCGCGCCGTCCACCTCTCCGGCCCTCGGCTGCCGCGTTGTTGCCGAAACTGAAAACGACAACGCTGTATCCCAGACCATTAGCCGCTTGGCGAGAGTGGATTTGCCGGCGCCCGAAGGCGACGACAGAATAATCAATAAACCACGTCTTGCCATGGGGTTATTCCACGTTTTGTATCTGTTCGCGCATCTGGTCAACGACCAGTTTCATCGCAAGGCCGACCTGCGTCAGGTCAATGTCCTGCGATTTGGCGCATAGGGTGTTGACCTCGCGGTTGAATTCCTGAGCCAGAAAATCAAGGCGACGACCCGCGGGGCCTTCGTCTTCTACGATATCCCAGGCCGCGGCCACGTGGGCTTGCAGTCTATCCAATTCCTCGGTCACGTCCTGTTTGATCGCTAGCACAGCAAGTTCCTGAACAAGTCGTGCATCGTCGTCGCCGGTGACTTCAATGATCCGTGCATAAGCATCGCGCAGGGCATGACGGACCTTTGGTTGGCGCGCGGTGGACAGTGTTCTGGTTTGATCAATGAGCGCGCGCATCCGGTCCAACTGGTCGGCGAGGATCTGTTGCAATGCAGCCCCCTCGTGAGCGCGCATGGAACGAAAGTCTGATAGCAGGGGCGCAATATCCGTCGATAAAGCTGCGATCAGTCCTGCATCGTCTGGTTGAGAGGCCGTTTGCGACCAGACACCACGGGCGGCCAATACGTCTGCCGCAGTCGGCTGGCCCAACGTCACACCGGCGGCAAAGGCCCGTTCTTGGACAAGGTCAAGAGCACGCAACACCCTGTCCAGCTGGGCCTCGTCAATGTTAAGATCGACAGCTTCAGACGTCCGGGTAAGCCGCAGATTGACCGTCACCGTTCCACGTTCTAGCGCTTTACCAAGGGCTGCACGCAGCGTTTGGTCTAGCTTATCCATACCTTCTGGCAGGCGCGTCCGGATGTCGAGGCCGCGCCCGTTCACCCCGCGCATGTCCCACTGCCAAGTGGCATTCTCTGTCTGGCCGGTGCGGCTGGCAAAAGCCGTCATCGAATGGGTCATCTGTCACTTTCCTGTCGCGATACACGCACCTAAGTGAATTCTGGCGACGGGGGCAAGGGGGCCGCTGCGTCCTAAGGGCATTAACCCCTTAAGACTTTCTTAAGTGATTTTGCTAAAATCAAAGTTTAATATTCTCTTAACAGCAGCCGGACAAATCTCGGATCGGCGGCGTCGTTTGATAGAGAAAGATGTATCATGTTTGATCGGATCGACCTGCCCGGTAGCCACAACCCTCGTCGTTCCCGCCTGCCCGAGACAGAACAGGCCGTTCTAAACCTGTTGGAAACCGATTGGCGGCAGATGTGCAGTGGCGACGTGATCCCGTCCGATGCCCAACTTGATCCTCACGCGTTGCACGATGCTCTGCCGCACGCGTTCTTGCTGCACCGTACTGCCCCCCCCGGCGCGGTACGTGTTTGGGTGGCTGGGCAACGCTTGCATGACCTGCTGCGAATGGACCCGCGCGGCATGTCTTTTGGTGCCTTTTTCACCGCTGCCGCCCGCGACATCGCAATGAATATTGTTGATAGCGCGTTCGACGAACCCGCCATCGTTGGGTTGCCCCTAACCGCTGCACGCGGGCTGGGCCGCGAGCCGATGCTGGCAGAATTACTTCTCTTGCCAATGCAGGACGCTGCCGGGCAGACGACACGGATGATGGGCGCGCTGGTCGCTGGCGGACCGTTGAATAACCGTACTTATCGGTTCGATATCGCGAGCGACGCTGTTCTGCGCCACGATAGCATGAGCTTGCCGTTTCGCGATCGTCGCAGCAATCGCAGCCAACCTATGCCGACGCAGCGACCAAAGTTGCGCCTTGTCGTCAATAACAGCTAGTTCGAACCGAGGCTAAAATGCAGAAAGGCGCGCCATCGGGCGCCTTTCAATAAATCAGTTTTGATGATTTAGCTGGCTTTCGCTTCGGCCATTTTCTCGCGTCGCGCGCCCAGTTCCTCGGCGACGAGGAAGGCCAGTTCGAGCGACTGGCTTGCGTTCAAGCGGGGATCGCAAGCGGTGTGATAGCGGCTGGACAGATCTTCGTCGGTCACCGCGCGAACACCACCGGTGCATTCGGTCACATCCTTACCGGTCATCTCGAAATGCACGCCACCGGGTATCGTGCCCTCGGCGTTGTGAATGTCAAAGAACTCGCGGACTTCACGCATGACAGAATCGAAGGGCCGCGTTTTATAGCCCGTCGATGACTTGATCGTGTTCCCGTGCATCGGATCGCAGGACCAGACGACCTTGGCGCCCTCTTCCTCGACCGCGCGGATCAAGCGCGGCAAGTGATCGCCTACCTGCCCTGCGCCGAAGCGTGCGATCAAGGTCAGACGACCGGCTTCGTTGTCGGGGTTCAAAGAACTCATAAGCGCCTTGAGGTGACCAGAGGTCATGCTCGGCCCGCACTTCAGACCGATCGGGTTCATCACACCCTTGCAGTATTCCACGTGTGCCCCGTCTGGCTGGCGTGTGCGGTCACCGATCCAGATCATGTGACCTGAACCCGCAAGCCACTTGCCAGATGTCGAATCGACGCGTGTCAGCGCCTCTTCGTATTCCAGCAAAAGCGCCTCGTGGCTGGTGTAGAACTCTACCGTCTGCAATTCATGGTTCGTCTCGGTGCTTAGGCCCGCTGCCTCCATGAAGTCGAGCGTGTCACTGATCCGGTTCGCCAGATCGCGATATTTTTCGGCTTCTGGCTTATCGGTGAACCCAAGCGTCCATGCGTGGACTTTGTGAACATCTGCATAACCACCCGTCGAAAACGCACGCAGCAAGTTAAGCGAGGCGGCAGCCTGCAAATAAGCCTGTTCCATGCGCGAGGGATCCGGAATCCGCGAAGCCGACGTGAAGTCGAAGCCGTTGATGATATCCCCACGGTAGCTGGGCAGCTCTACGCCATTGACGACTTCGGTTGGGGCGGAACGTGGCTTGGCCATCTGGCCCGCCATGCGGCCCAGCTTTACCACAGGCACCTTGGCACCGTAGGTCAGTACCATCGCCATTTGCAGCATCACCTTAAAGGTGTCGCGGATCGTGTCAGCGCTGAACTCAGCAAAGCTTTCAGCGCAGTCGCCGCCCTGAAGCAGGAACGCCTCGCCACGGCTAACCTTGGCCAAGTGCGACCTCAGGCGTCGCGCCTCACCGGCAAACACCAGCGGCGGGTAGCTGGACAGCTTGCCTTCGACAGCCTGCAGGGCTGCAGCGTCGGTATAATCCGGCATCTGCACTCGTGGCTTGCTGCGCCAATCCGATTTTTTCCAGTCGGTCATCTGCTACTCCCGTGGCCGGTCCTTGAACATTCGAGGGGCGCTTATAGCCTGCGTGCCCTTGCGGGCCAATGGCTAATCGCGGGGCGAAAACGTCATTATGTGTCGGGAAAAGAGCATTCCTTCCCGAATGCCCCTTGTCGCCGTGCCGTGAAAACTGTCTGGTTTGGCGCATGTCGCAAGGGAATATCATGCAAACCGCACCGCAAATCTTAGACGTCATACATGTGGGTAAACCGCGCCGTTTCGTCTTTGTGCTGCTGGATCAGTTTACCATGCTGTGCTTTTCAGCGGCCATTGAAAGTCTGCGGATTGCAAACCGGACGGCGGGCCGCAAGCTGTATGACTGGATCATCGTTGGCGAAGGTGGCGAAACCGCGACCTGTTCTAACGGCTGCACCTTTCAGTTAGACAGCGATCTGATCGAACTGGACCGTGACGATACAATCATGCTTTGTGGCGGCATCAATATTGGTGACGCAACAACCCGTAAGGTCTTGAATTGGTTGCGCCGCGAATCCCGACGCGGCACGACGGTGGCGGGCCTGTGCACTGCAGGTTATACAATGGCCAAAGCAGGCTTGCTGACTGGCAAGCGCGCAACAATTCACTGGGAAAATCAGGACAGCTTCCTTGAAGAATTCGAAGACGTAAATCTGACGAAATCGATCTTTGTGATCGACGGAAACCGGATTACGACCGCAGGAGGCACTGCCTCTATCGACTTGATGCTAAAGATTGTGGCGGACGACCATGGAGAAGATCTGGCGAATGCTGTCGCTGATATTCTTATCTATTCTTCGATACGCACCGATCAGGACACCCAGCGTTTGTCCATTCCGACCCGCATCGGCGTGCGCCACCCAAAACTATCCCGGGTCATCCAGTTGATGGAAAGCAATATCGAGGACCCGATCAGCCCGGCAACCCTTGCGCAAGAAGTCGGCATGTCCACGCGCCAGCTAGAGCGTTTGTTTCGCCGTTATCTGACCCGCAGCCCTAAGCGCTACTATATGGAACTGCGCCTGTCGAAGGCGCGAAACCTTCTGATGCAAACGGATATGACAGTGATCAACGTTGCACTTGCGTGCGGATTCGCGTCGCCGTCGCATTTTTCAAAGTGCTACAGGGCGCATTATGACACGACTCCCTATCGTGAACGCGGCACTCATGCGACGCGACTGACCGAATAGGCAGCGGCCGGGCGTTTTACCCGTGAACCTTGCGTTATTCGGGCAAAAGTGTGGGCGATGCCCGCTTCACAATCCGAAAACGCCTGTTAATCTATCCGACAGAATAAAAAACAAACTGGGAGTTTCCACATGAACAAACTGCTGCTGGCCACTGCGGCCACCGCATTGATGACGGGCGCGGCTTTTGCCGAATCCCACACCGGCGACGTGAAGATCGGGATCGAGCTTGGCTTTACCGGCCCGCTGGAATCCATCACCCCCGCTATGGGCGCCGGTGCTGATATGGCCATCGCTGAAGTAAATGCTGCAGGCACCCTGCTGGACGGCGCAACCGTCACGGCAATCCGTGCGGACAGCACTTGCATCGACGCTGGTGCAGCCTCTGCCGCTGCCGAAGGTTTGGTGACTGGCGACATGGTCAACGCGATCATGGGTGCAGATTGTTCCGGCGTAACAGGCGCAATCCTGCAGAACGTCGCACGTCCTAATGGCATCGTGATGATCTCGCCTTCGGCCACCAGCCCCGCGCTGTCGACAGCCGAAGATGACGGTCTTTTCTTCCGCACAGCCCCTTCTGACGCGCGTCAGGGTGTCGTGATGACAGAAGTCCTGATGGATCGTGACATCAAAACTGTCGCGCTGACCTATACCAATAATGACTACGGCAAGGGTCTGGCTGATGCGTTCCAAGCCGCGTTCGAGGCCGCTGGCGGAACGGTAACGATCTCTGCCGCTCATGAAGACGGCAAGGGTGACTATTCATCCGAAGTCGCAGCACTGGCCGCTGCTGGCGGCGACGTGCTGGTGGTCGCTGGTTACACCGACCAGGGTGGCAAGGGCATCATCCAAAACTCGCTCGACACGGGCGCGTTCGACACCTTCGTTCTGCCGGACGGTATGGTCGGTCAGCAGTTGGTTGATGATATCGGTGAGGGCCTGAACGGGTCATTCGGCCAGTTTCCCGGCACCGACAGCCAAGGCGCTGAACTGTTCCAAGCAATGGCGACCGAGGCCGGCTTTGATGGCACTGGTGCATTCGCACCAGAATCTTACGATGCGGCAGCGCTGATCATGCTTGCGATGGAAGCGGCTGGTTCTAACCAGTCCGCAGACTTCAAAGGTAAGGTCATGGACGTCGCTAACGCACCGGGCACCGAGATTTTCCCGGGTGAGTTGGCCAAGGGGATCGAACTGCTGAAAGCTGGCGAGGACATCGACTACGTCGGCGCGACTGCAGTCGAGCTGATTGGCGAAGGTGAATCCGCTGGCAACTACCGCGAGATCGAGATCAAGGACGGCAAGATCGAAACTGTGAAGTTCCGCTAAGGGCCACAGAACGGCGCGGGTGAAAACCCGCGCCGTTTCAATAATTTACGGCGCGCTTTGAATGCGCCGACGGGGACGCTCATGATTGTCGTTGAAAATCTGGTGAAGACCTTTGGTGGTTTTCACGCCGTGGATGGTGCAAGCCTGATGATCCGCGAAGGCTCTATCACTGGTCTTATCGGTCCCAACGGCGCTGGAAAAACCACTCTTTTCAATGTCATCGCCGGCGTCCTGCAGCCGACATCCGGGCGTGTGACGATGCAGGGCAAGGATATTACCGGCCTTCCGCCGCATGACCTTTTTCATCGCGGACTGTTGCGCACGTTTCAGATCGCCCACGAATTTCCTTCTATGACGTGTCGCGAAAATCTGATGATGGTTCCCGGTGCGCAGTCGGGGGAAAGCTTGTGGAACACTTGGTTCGGTCGCAAGCGGATTGCCGACGAGGAGCGCGCGCTACAGGCCAAAGCCGATGAAGTACTTGATTTTCTTACTGTTTCCCATCTGGCGGACAATAAGGCAGGGCAAATTTCTGGTGGACAGAAAAAGCTTTTGGAATTGGGTCGAACCATGATGGTGGACGCAAAAATCGTGTTTCTGGACGAGGTGGGTGCAGGTGTGAACCGTACCCTTCTGAATACTATTGGCGACGCAATCATTCGACTGAATAAGGAACGTAACTACACCTTCGTCGTCATCGAACACGACATGGATTTCATCGGCCGCCTGTGCGACCCGGTCATCTGCATGGCAGAAGGACGGGTTCTGGCCGAAGGCACGCTGGCCGAAATCAAGGCCAACGAGCATGTAATTGAGGCGTATTTAGGCACTGGCCTGAAAAACAAGAATCAAGTGGCTTCTGTATGATCAGTGGCCCGAGCGTGGAACAGGTAGCATCAGCAGGCTTTTTTGCACCTATGCCCTTGTGCTTGTTGACCCCCAAGGATTCTCTCATCGAGAAAAAGACCCAACAGAGAGGGCGCCGCAGTGTCTGACAATCCCTACCAGGACGATCGCGGCAACAAGGATCGGTCCATCACGAAGTCCGGTGGCGGCACGGCGCAGCCAGTGGCCAAAGGCGGCAAGACATCACCTGCCCCCGGCACGCCGTTCTTGATCGGTGACTCGATGACCGGCGGCTATGGCAAAGGTCCGGACATTTTGCATGGCTGCACCATCGCCGTGGAGCCCGGAGAGATCGCCGTCATCGTGGGGCCGAATGGCGCCGGGAAATCGACCGCGATGAAGGCGATGTTTGGAATGCTCGATGTGCGATCCGGCCATGTGATGCTGGACGGAGAGGATATCACCGCCCTATCGCCGCAAGACCGCGTGGTGAAGGGCATGGGATTTGTGCCGCAGACCCACAACATCTTTACGTCGATGACGGTAGAAGAAAACCTTGAAATGGGTGCCTTTATCCGTCGCGACGATTTCCGTGATACGATGGCGCAGATCTATGACCTCTTCCCGATCCTTAAGGAAAAGCGGTTGCAGCCAGCAGGAGAGTTGTCCGGTGGTCAGCGCCAGCAGGTCGCCGTCGGCCGTGCGCTTATGACAAAGCCGAAGGTGTTGATGCTCGACGAGCCGACCGCCGGGGTCAGCCCCATCGTGATGGACGAGCTTTTCGATCGCATCATAGAGGTCGCCCGTACAGGTATACCAATCCTGATGGTGGAACAAAACGCGCGGCAAGCACTTGAAATTGCTGATAAAGCATATGTGCTCGTGCAAGGTGCTAACGCCCATACCGGAACCGGCAAGGAACTGCTGGCTAACCCGGATGTACGCCGCAGCTTTTTGGGCGGATGACAATGACTGCAATGACTTACGGGGACCACTGAATGGAATTTCTCAACGGCCTCGTGTTCCTCACGAATTTCGTCATCGTACCTGCGCTCGCCTATGGCGCTCAGTTAGCTATCGGCGCGCTGGGTGTCACGCTGGTCTATGCAATCCTGCGATTTTCAAATTTTGCACATGGCGACACGATGGCGTTCGGGACGGCTGTCACCATCAAAGTGACGGCGGTGTTGGTGGGGATTGGGGTGACCCTTGGCCCCCTTCCGACGGCATTGCTGGCGCTGCCAGTCGGGATCGCGGCGACAGGGTTGCTCGTATTGGGGACCGATTGGTTGGTCTACAAGTTCTACCGCGTGCAAAAGGCAAAGCCAGTAATCCTCGTTATTGTCTCGCTGGGCGTCATGTTCGTATTGAACGGCCTAACCCGCGTTTTCATCGGTGTCCGTGACATCCAATTTGCCGACGGCGCACGGTTTGTTATCACTGTGCAGCAGTTCAAGGCAGCGACGGGTCTGGACGAGGGCCTCGCAATCCGCACGACGCAGGCCATCACAATGGTGACGGCGGCAATCACTGTGGCGGCGTTGTTCTGGTTCCTGAATAAAACCCGCACTGGCAAATCTATGCGCGCGTTCAGCGATAACGAGGACCTTGCCCTGTTGTCCGGTATTGATCCGGACCGGGTCGTTCGGGTTACATGGTTGATCGTAGCAGCGCTGGCGACCATCGCTGGTGTGCTTTATGGCCTAGATAAATCGTTCAAGGCTTTCACATACTTCCAACTGCTTTTACCGATTTTCGCGGCCGCCATTGTGGGTGGTATCGGCAATCCCGTCGGTGCCATCGCCGGTGGTTTCTTGATCGCCTTCGCCGAGGTGACCGTGACGTATCCGCTGAAAAAGGTTCTGACCTACTGGCTGCCGGAAAGCATGGCACCAGAAGGGCTCGTTCAATTGCTTTCAGGCGACTACAAGTTCGCCGTCAGCTTCATGATCCTACTGATTGTGCTGCTGTTTAAACCTACCGGCCTGTTCAAGGGGCAATCCATATGACCGACAGCCTTCGCACCGGCCTGTTCACGGGCTTCGTCGCCTTGTTGATCCTTGGTACCGGATTTCTGGATAACTGGAACCTTGCGCTGGTGATCCTGAATTATGGGCTGATCTCGGCGATCATGGCACTGGGGGTGAACCTGCAATGGGGCCTCGCCGGGTTATTTAACGTAGGCGTCATGGGTTTTGTGGCGCTTGGAGGGCTCGCTTCTGTCCTGATTTCAATGCCGCCAGTGGCAGAGGCGTGGGCTGCTGGCGGTGGACGGACACTGCTTGGCTTGGCCATCGGTGCTGCTGTGATTGTAGGTCTGGTTGCCGTTTACAAGCGAATGACCAAGGGACGTGCGCGCAATATCATTCTGTTGTTGCTGACGGTCGCAGGCTTCTTTGCCTTCCGCACTGTTTTTGACGGCGGTGTCGCAGCGATCGAGTCGGTTAATCCATCGCTGACTGGCTACTTGGGCGGTCTGAACTTTGGCGGCGACGCTGGGCGCGACTGGTGGTGGATGCCGATCATTGCATGGCCTGTCGGTGGGTTGTTGGCTGCTGGTGCGGCTTGGGCAATCGGCAAAACGGCGCTTGGGTTGCGGTCAGACTATCTGGCCATCGCGACGCTGGGGATTGCAGAGATTATTATCGCGGTTCTGAAAAACGAAAACTGGATGTCGCGTGGCGTTCTTAACGTGACCGGCCTGCCCCGGCCTGTTCCCTACGAGACTGATTTGCAGGCTGATCCCGGCTTTCTTTCAGCGGTGCAGGACCTCGGCGTCGATCCGACGACGGCATCTACGATCGCCGTGAAACTTGCCTATGCAGGTCTGTTCGCAGTGTTTCTAGTCGTGCTGTTGATCCTTGCGCAGCGTGCTTTGCACAGCCCTTGGGGGCGTATGATGCGCGCAATCCGCGATAACGAGGTCGCTGCCGAGGCGATGGGTAAAGATGTGACCCGCCGCCACTTGCAGATCTTTGTCATTGGTTCGGCCATTTGCGGTTTGGCGGGTGCGATGATGACCACGCTGGATGGTCAAATGACACCCGCAGCGTATCAGCCCTTGCGGTTTACCTTTCTCGTATGGGTCATGGTCATCGTTGGCGGATCCGGCAACAATATTGGTGCGGTACTGGGTGGCCTGCTGATCTGGTGGCTATGGGTGGCCGTTGGCGAATATGGACCTGACCTGATGATATGGGCAACCTCTGGACTGCATGCGGACAGCGCGTTGAAAGCCAGCCTCATCGATTCTGCACCCCAGATGCGGTTCCTTGTAATGGGCACCGTGCTGCTGCTGATCCTGCGGTTTAGTCCGCGCGGGATACTGCCTGAAAAATAGGTACAAAGCCCGTATCGCCTTGCGTTTCAACGTGTCGCGCCTATGACGGAACCGACCGGTTTCGGAAGAGGAGCGACACGATGAATATGGCCAGCACCTTCATCAAGCCGATGCACCCAGAGGGTCGCCGCTTTGTCGCGATCTTTGCTGCAATCACATTAGTCTTGTTCTTGATATGGGATCCGCTGGGGTGGTTGGGCGTCCTGCTGACCGTCTGGTGCTACTACTTTTTCCGCGACCCAGAACGTGTGACGCCACAGCGCCCCGACCTTGTCATCAGCCCGGCTGACGGGATCGTGTCGCTGATCGAACTCACGGTGCCCCCAGTAGAACTGGGCATGTCCGATGTGCCCCTGACCCGTGTCAGCGTGTTCATGAACGTGTTTAACTGCCATGTGAACCGCGCGCCCGTTGGCGGCACAGTGAAGGCGATTGCATATCGTCCGGGTAAATTCTTTAACGCTTCGCTCGACAAAGCCAGCGTGGATAACGAGCGTAATTCGCTGCGTATCACGATGGCCGATGGTCGCGACATTGCTGTGGTACAGATTGCGGGCCTCGTCGCGCGGCGCATTGTATGCTTTGTCAAACCTGACGCGACACTTGCCGCTGGCGAACGATTTGGTCTGATCCGGTTCGGATCTCGGCTTGATGTTTATTTGCCTGAAGGCGTCGTGCCACTGGTTGATATCGGTCAGACCATGGTGGCCGGAGAGACGATCATCGCTCATCTGACGGAGTCCTGACTCCATGGGTCGCACCTCGCGTCGTGATATACCGCTGCTGCAGTTGCTGCCGAACGCCCTGACGATGACGGCTATCGGCGCCGGTCTGTCCGCCATTCGTGCGGCAGTGGAGCATGACTTTAAGACAGCCGCCCTGTTGATCCTGCTGGCCGCCTTATTGGACGGTGTCGATGGACGCGTGGCGCGGATGTTAGGTAGCCATTCCAAGGTCGGGGCAGAGCTGGACAGCCTTGCAGATTTTGTGAACTTTGGGGTGGCAGCACCTTTGATGCTGTATTTCTGGGCCTTGCAGGATTATCGTAAAATCGGCTGGATTGCGGTACTGATCTTTGCGGTTTGCTGCGTATTGCGCCTTGCACGATTCAATGTTGACGCCAAATCTGATCAACCGACCGCAGCGTCGGCCTATTTCACGGGCGTCCCCTCGCCGGCTGGGGCCATGTTGCTTTTGTTGCCGATGTTCATGTCCTTTGCCTTCGCCAACGCTGCTGTGCTTCCAGATCCATTGCTTTGTATTTACACCACCGTTGTCGGACTGCTGATGATCAGCACCATTCCAACGTGGTCGTTCAAGACCACGCGGATTGCCCCCGGCAATGTGCGCTATTTTCTTTTGGGCGTCGTTGTACTGGCCGCTGCCGTGCTGACATACCCTTGGATTACGCTTGTCGCACTTTGCATGGCCTACATTTGCGCCGTCATCTGGGGCTTTTTCCTATGGCGTAAGCGGATGCGGGGCTAACCCGGGAATGGATTTTCATGGAACTGTCTGCTGTTGAAAAAACCTACGCCCGCTGGGCACCGGTCTATGATCACACTTTTGGGGCATTGACCCGGAACGGGCGTAATTGTGCGGTCAGCCATATTACCGAACGCGGCGGCAGTGTATTAGAAGTCGGTGTCGGTACTGGGCTGGCCCTACCATTGTATGATGACCGGGTCGCCGTAACGGGTATCGATTTCAGTCAGGACATGTTGGCTAAGGCCCGCAAGCGGGTGGCAGAGCATTACCTGTCCCACGTCAAGGACCTCCGGCAGATGGATGCGCGCGCCCTCGACTTTCCTGATGATCATTTTGACACCATCGCGGCTATGCACGTCCTGTCTGTCGTACCAGAGCCGGAACGCGTCATGGCAGAGATCGCCCGCGTCTGCAGACCGGGTGGGCAGGTTGTCATTGCCAATCACTTTCAGCGCGATGAAGGATTTCTTGCCCGGATCGAACGGCTTTTCGCGCCTTTGGAAAACCTGCTTGGCTGGCACTCTGACTTTCCGATGCAGACTGTGCTGTCGGACAGTCGGCTTTCGCCTGTCATCGAACGCAGTTTGCCGCCCCTTGGCATGATGACCTTTCTTGTACTGCAAAAGGCAGAGAGCTAACCCCTTGCCACCGCCGCCCTTGACGCCTATCTGTAGGATGTCCTTTGGGACTATGGACATAAACGCGCTCGTAATACGCGGATCGGACCCGGGGGCGGTACCCGGCGTCTCCACCAACACTCTGGTCATTTGCCAGCGATGGGGACGAAATAGGATCGACGAACGTCTAAAGGGGTATTGCTTTGGCCCGGTGAGTTACCACCGTTATCGGTACAAAAAAGCTAGTTGCAAATGACAACAAAGCACCGATGGCCCTCGCAGCGTAAGCTGTGCGGAATATCGAACCTTAAGTCCTTAGGTTTTGCGACCTAAGGCGGGGTCCGCAGGTACCTGGCAACAGAAACCTGCACCTACCCCCCTTATTTTGCCACTTCGCCAGATCGTGACGCCGCACTAGCGTGGCTTCTGTTGAAAAGTGTCATGGATAAGGAAATTACGATGCGCTGGGTGCTTCCTCTGATTATTTTGGCTGGACCTTTGGCGGTGCAGGACGCGCAGCCCAAGCTGGGGCCGAACGCCGTGCCGATTACGGCTGATAATACCTCTATTCGTAGCCAAGATGCGCTGGATTACTGGGCCTTCGCATCCTTCGTGAAGCCGCAATTCACGACCTCTGCTTGTTTCATCGCGACAGTGACCGCGGCACTGAACGGGTTGAATGGCCTTGCCCCCCACGCCGAAGACACCGTGATGACGCAGCAAGCCCTGCTAGAACTGACGGATAACGCCGATTGGGCAGGTCTGTCCGCCGAAGGCGGCGATGGCGTGACCTTCCAGCAGCTCGTTGATTTCACCAAACTGGCCCTTGCAGCCGATGGCATGGCAAAGCGTAGTGTGACCGTGCTGCACCCGACCGAGGCAACCGATGCCGCGATGAAAGACGTCCGGGCGATGTTAGCCGCTAACGAGGCCAGCGCAGACAACGCTGTGATGTTGTATTTCAATCAGGGTGTTGTCACGGGCGACTGGGATGGACCGCATATCTCTTTGATTGGGGCATATGATGCTGAAAAGGATAATGTGCTGATCCTCGAGGTCGATCAGGAGTGGTATATCCCCTATTGGACGCCCGTCTCTGTGCTGATGGAGGCTATGGTAAAGCCCACGTCGGCAGAGCATGGCCCGCTAGAGGGCGAGACCGGCGGCCTTGTGATGATCGACGCCATAGCGGGATGATTGACGAAGGGGGCCCGCGCCGTGCAGCATGGGCCTCATGATCCTGCGATTGATTGCCAGTCTGTCCCTGTTGCCACTGCACCTTGCCGCCTGCGATACGGCGTTATTGCTGACAATAGATGTATCGAACTCTGTTGATCAGGCCGAATATCGTTTGCAGGTTGATGGATTAGCTGACGCACTCACCGATCCGAATATCGTTGATGCGCTGATTCGTGGGCAAAGTGCGGTGGCGGTGGTGCAATGGGCGGGCTTTGATCGCCAACAACTTGTCTTGCCATGGACGCGTATACGCACGGCGCTGGACGTCGCGGCCCTGTCAGAAGCCGCAGCACTGATGCCGCGCGCTTACACGCTTTCCGGTACGGCCCCGGCAGAAGCTATCTTGTTTTCGGTGTCGAACTTTGCGCCCGTAAGCGACTGCAAGCGCCGGGTGATCGACATCTCTGGTGATGGGACGCCCAATAGCGGCGGTGACGTCAGCGCGGCGCGCCGTCAGGCAGAACGCGACGGTATCACGATCAATGCGATAGCCATTGAATCCATGGGTCTTGCGATCACGAATTTCTACAAGCGTCATGTCATCACGCGTGGCGGGTTCGTGGTCACCGCCCGCACGCACCGCGACTATCCGCGCGCGATCAGGGCAAAGATCATTCGGGAACTGGCGCAGCCCATTGGCTGACCGGATGCCCTTTCATCCCGCCGCAATTTGGGTATGGTGGGGACCAACTGCCACAAGGAAGATCCGTCATGTCGCGAACTATCGACTATGGAAACCTCATGCACCGCGCTATGCGGAGTCTGATCCAGAACGTCTTGACCGACATTCAAAAGACCGGACAACTGCCCGGTTCGCATCATTTTTTTATTACGTTCGATACACAGCATCCGGACGTTGAAATCGCCGACTGGCTGTCTGACCGCTATCCGGGAGAGATGACGATCGTCATACAGCACTGGTTCGATAACCTTGAAGTCACTGACGAAGGGTTTTCGATCACGCTGAATTTTGGCAATGCGCCAGAGCCGCTGTATATCCCCTATGACGCGATCAAGACATTTGTCGACCCATCCGTCGAATTCGGCCTGCGGTTCGAAACCCAGCCCGAATCTGATGATGAAGACGATGACGCCGAGGCGCCGATGGACGAAATGGTCGAGCCTGATGACGCCGAAGCGCCTCGTAAAGAGGCAGAGGTCGTCAGCCTTGATAAATTCCGCAAATAAGCGGACGACACCTAAAAATAACAAGCCGGGACAGACACATGACCGACCAACGCAGCGAATCCGACAGCTTCGGACCCATCGACGTGACAGCAGATCGCTATTGGGGCGCACAGACCCAGCGCAGCTTGCAGAACTTTCCAATTGGCTGGGAAAAGCAGCCGGTTGCCATCGTGCGCGGTCTTGGGGTGATCAAGCAGGCCTGTGCGACAGCCAACATGGCGCGCGGTAAGCTGGATGCTCGCGTCGGTGACGCCATCATCGCCGCTGCGAAAGAGGTTGTGGCCGGAGATCTTGACGATCATTTCCCACTTGTCGTCTGGCAAACTGGGTCCGGAACCCAGTCGAATATGAACGCAAACGAGGTAATCTCTAACCGCGCGATCGAAATGCTGGGCGGTACCATTGGGTCCAAAGATCCGGTCCACCCTAACGATCATGTTAATATGGGGCAGTCGTCCAACGACACGTTCCCAACGGCCATGCATATCGCTGTTGCGCGCACCGCGCACGATGTGACGATCCCCGGTCTGGAGCATTTGCGCGCTGCGTTGCAGGCAAAAGTCGAAGAATTTGACGATATCATCAAGATCGGCCGCACCCACACGATGGATGCCACGCCGCTGACTTTGGGACAGGAATTTTCTGGGTACACTCATCAGGTTGCCATGGGTCTGCGCCGTATCAAGGCGGCCCTGCCCGCGATCTACGAACTGGCCCAAGGCGGCACCGCCGTCGGCACAGGCCTTAACACGCCTGTAGGCTGGGGAGAGACCGTCGCGAAGGAAATCGCCGATATTACCGGCCTGCCCTTCGTCACCGCACCGAACAAGTTCGAGGCACTGGCTGCTCATGATGGTCTGGTAGAGATATCTGGTGCATTGAAAGTCATCGCTGGTTCCCTTTACAAGATCGCCTGCGATATCCGCATGCTAGCCTCTGGCCCGCGTTGTGGTTTGGGCGAATTGATCCTGCCTGAAAACGAACCCGGTTCGTCCATTATGCCGGGGAAAGTGAACCCGACGCAGGTCGAAGCGATCACACAGGTCTGCGCCCATGTGATGGGTAATGATGCCGCCGTTGGCTTTGCGGGCTCTCAGGGACATTTTGAACTGAATGTGATGAAGCCTATGATGGCCTATAACGTTCTGCAATCATTGCAGCTTTTGGGCGATTCAGCGGTTGCCTTTACCGACAATTGCGTCGTTGGCATCAAGGCTGATCGCACCCGCATCGAAAAGCTGATGCGTGAATCGCTGATGCTGGTAACGGCCCTTGCGCCGACTATCGGCTATGACAATGCGACGACAGTCGCCAAAACGGCCCACAAAAACGGCACCACTCTGAAAGAAGAGGCGATCGCTTTGGGCTTCGTCGATGCGGAAACCTTTGATCGTGTCGTTCGTCCCGAAGACATGATCGGCCCGAAATGACTGACCACACGCCAATCAACCTGAACAAGGTCCGCAAAGCCCGTGACCGCGCAGCGGAAAAAGCCGAGGCGGATGCGAACGCAGCAAAGTTCGGGCGTAGCAAGGCAGAGCGTATGCTAGACGCTGCCCGCGCAGATAAAGCCCGGCTTGCCTTAGATCAGTCAAAGTTCGAAGAATGAACGTGTCGGTGTCCGCGCGCCCGGTCAAGCATTCGCTGACCCTGCGTGGGCACCGCACGTCTGTGTCGCTAGAGGACGCTTTTTGGCAGGCCTTTCGGTCATTGGCAGTGCGCCGAAATTTGACAATCAACGCCCTGGCCGCCCAAATTGACGCGGACCGTGGCGATGTCGGCCTAGCTTCTGCCATCCGTGTTTACGTGCTGCGCGACCTGCAGGCCGCAAGTGTTCAATCCAACGGGTAATAGACGTTATTCCGGGCCGTCATAACGACGGGCCGCCGCATTTCATTTCTAAATGTGTGCGGACGGTGTTGTGGTGGCCGTGTCATAAGCGCGGCCATGTATAGCGGTTCACGCTCGTATGGGTCGTAGGCATGCGGTTGCGCTGTCGCTTTGATCCATACCATGCCTCGTCCTATAGCAGCAGAAAGTTTCGCAAGTGCCGTCATGGTGCCGCCTCTGATTGCCGATCCAGAGGCAGTTTTGGGCAATAATATTGTAAAGCCCGGTTAATGCGACAACGATCCTGTGGCCGCGTTTCCGTCAAATACGATGCGTATTAGTTAAGTGATTCTAAGCCGCAGATCGTGGCGATATCCGCAACCACATGCCGCCCGCTGTCCGAACTGTCAGGTGTGCCACCGGAACCGGCGGCCGCTCTTTCACTAATTCGAAACGATAGGCGCTTAGCAGTTGAGCCAGCAATACCACCCCTTCGATCATAGCGAACCCGGCCCCTGTACAGACGCGCGGTCCGGCCGAAAATGGCATGTACCCAGTACGCTGCCCGTTTTTTCCGTTCTCTGTCTGCCATCGGTTCGGGTCAAAGGCATCCGGGTTGTCCCAGATCCTTTCGTGGCGATGCAGATGCCATGGTGAAAGCACGACTTGCGCACCTACTTTCACGCTGCGCTTGCGGAACACCTCTGGCCTCTTTGTTTCCCGCACCATCATCGGAACGGGAGGATACAGGCGAAGACTTTCTCGAAACACATCCCGCACGGCCCGCAAGCCCGATAACCCTGCAAAGCTTCCGTCCCAAGCCTGCGATTCCAATGCTAACCGATCCTGCCAGTCGGGGTGCATGGCCAAAAGGTATAGCGTCCATGACAGCGCCGCGGCACTTGTCTCGTGACCCGCCAAAAAGAAGATCGCGACCTGATCAACCATCTGTGGCACGTCAAATGTTTGTCCCGTTTCAGGATCAGCCGTTGTCATAATCTTAGTCGCAAGATCATCGGGGGCTATCCCTGCTGTGATCTCTGCCAGCCGCCGGGTTGTCATGTCAGTTATAAGCCGACGGATCAGCCGTGCCGTCATCCGCGTGTCCCGCCGGAAAAAACGCGGCATCCAACGTGGACCGGGAATAAAAGCCGCAAGGTTCAGGATTGGCTGTGTGCGTTGGTAAATCTTGAAGGCGGCAAAAACGTCGGTCGCGACCCGGTCCTCAATTGGGACAGAAAAAAGCGTCCGAAAGATAACGTCAGCGGCGGCATGGCTTGTTTCTGGCTCTATATCCTGTGGTGTACCGTCGGCCAACGGGGCCATGCGGGCAACAGCGGCGTCGCCTGCCGCCTTGATTGCCGGAAAGGTGTCACGCAGTCGGCCGCCCGCGAAAGCGGGATCGATGATGCGTCGCTGCTGCTTCCACAGATCGCCGTTCGTCAAAAAGACCGATGCCCCCAGCAATGGTCGCAATCCGGCGCCAATCCTGTCTGATTTTGGAAAGTCGTCGGGCCGCTCGTTCAAAATCAGACGGATCAGATCGGGATCGTTGATCATATAGCTGCGAAAGAATGGTGTTTTGAATTCTGCCATCCGCGCGCGATATAGCTTCGCAGGTTGCGCAGATAATATATCCGCCCGAAACAATCGTAGATAGCGGAACAAAGAGACCTTTGCTGGTCGCGCGGGCGGCTTCGCTGGAATCACGGGGCCATGTCAGTGTATTTTGAGGCTGGAACATCAATGCGCGAAGTCGAAGGGGCGCGATTGCGAAACCGATCACCAAGCGTCCGCGGACCGGCGGTGATGCGGAAATAATCGTAGTCGCCGGGACGGTCAAAGGCGCAGAGGTACTGGAAGTGGAGGCGGAAAAACTTCCACCGCAAAGTGTTCCATCTTTCTGGAGAAAGCGTTTGCGAAAATGCGGCCGAAATGACAAGCGGCCACCGTTTTCCCGGTGCCTCTACGCCTGATACGCTGACCGGATCGCAAAGCGCGAACGCGCAGCCGTCGCCGGGGGCTGTGACGTCGACCCAAGGCATGTTTTGGAGCGATAGAAAATGAAGATCACGCCGTAACCTTTTGGCGTCAGGCAGAAAAGAAACCATAGGCACAACTTGCCCCAACGATAGGAACGACAAGGTCGGACCATTTGTTGGCACGCGTCCGTCGCGATGTAAATCCGACAAGACCGACACACCGAGATGCGCGCCGGATGAATGCCCGACGACAAGCACCTCATTAACCTCGGTCGTCAGCGCCTCTGCAATCTGATCCGCGAAATCGGCCATCCGAGTCTCAAGCGCAGGTGGATTGGCACCCTTCCACCGGGCGGAATAGGCAAAATCGTGCATCAGGTAATAGGCGAAAAACTTGCCGTCTTTCTTTTGGCACCAACGCAACACCGCAACTGTAACCCCTGTCCCGGCGATCCACGCCAAAGCTGTCACGATCACGCCTAGGAAACCCTGCCCGGGGAGTTGTTTCACGACACTTGATGCCAGCAGCCCTAACAGCACCGCCACGACCAACTGCAACAGTAGCATCCCAACGGGATATAGTGCTGCGATCACCGGCCCCTTGCGCAGCCACATCAGCCGCCGCAGCGTACCACTTGTAATATAGGTCCAGGCCGTACGAACCAATTGCCAGTAGGTTGCGGGAATAGAATTCGACATGCTGTCGCGGACTATGTCGGACCAGACAAGCACATCGACCTCTGCCGCGACATCGGCACCTTCGATCTTGGCATCAACCTTCCAGCCAAAGGTCTTGCCGCGTGTTTTCGGCTTAAGCGAAATTTCATAGCCGCTAATCGTAGCCTGCGCGGCACCTTCGGTACGATACAGCTCGCGGTATCGGCGCGCGTGGATAGGGTCGTAACCGGGGATGTAAAACACCCGCCGGCGCATCACCTGACCGTATTGATCGTCTGTCCTATTCATTGGGGCACGCTAAGCGGCAATGCTGGCGAAATTAAGCCTCTATCCAATCGAACCAAGCGCCGGAAACTGCTCTAGCAACCAAAAACTGAAGGCGCTGAACTGGCCTGTCACCATCATCAATCCGACGGTCCAAAGCAGCAGTCCAGAGGTCCGCTCGATCCTCTCCATGTGACGCTTCATCCAATTCATCGGCCCCTTTAATCGGGGGAAGAATGCGGCGACCGCAAGGAACGGTAGTCCAAGCCCCAATGCATAAACTGCTAAAAGGATCGTGCCCCGCGCAACGTCGCCTTCTGACGCGGCCAGTCCAAGTATTGTGCCAAGGATTGGACCAAGGCATGGGGTCCAGCCAAAGGCAAAGGCCAGCCCAAGGACATATGCACCAAATGCGCTGCCGCCATTGTCGCCAGTGGCCATACGAGCTTCTCGGTCTAGGAACCGCAAGCGGAAGATGCCGATGAAATGGGCGCCAAAAATCATCACGACGACGCCTGCAATTGGCACGAACCACCCTTGCCATTGCAACAAGGCCCGGCCCAGCGTCGAAAACGCCATGCCCAGCAGCAGAAACACCGTAGACAGGCCAAGTACGAACATCACCGCAGCCAGCATCACACGGCGCCGGGCGGTGGCGGTTTCGTCCAATTCGGTCACCGACACACCGCCCATATACGCAAGATACGGCGGTACGATTGGCAACACACAGGGTGACAGGAAAGACAGCAGGCCAGCGATCAGGGCAATGGCCATAGCGGGCAATAGGCTCGCATCCATCAGGGCGACGTTTTCGAACATGGGGCCTCCTTTGGTTGTCGTGACAGGCTTAGGTCATCAAAGGTCCAAGGTCACGAGGGGATGCGTCACGAGGGCGTTTACAAATTGACACATGCGCCCTAGCTCTGTGGTCATGGATCATGATGCCGAACTTGATGCGGTGGGCCTGCTGTGCCCACTGCCTGTTTTAAAAGCCCGCAAGCGTTTGCAGGCGCTTTCCAGCGGCCAAGTGCTGCGGGTACGCGCCGACGACCCGGCGGCGATTATTGACGTGCCCCACTATTGCTTCGAGGCCGGCCATACTCTTGCCGGGACCGAGGATGAAGGCGCAGTGCAAGTCTATTATATCCGCAAAGCATAGGTCGGTTTCGTCAGACGCTGAAACGTCAGATTGTCGAACAAAAAAGGCGGGCCATGTAGCCCGCCTTTTTCAAATTTAATTGACAGGTGATTAACGCCCCAACGACCACCAGCCGCGTTTTTTCGGCTTGGATTCGGCGTCGTCGTCTGTCGTCGATGCCTCATCGGCGACTTGCGCTACTGTGTCCGCAGACTTCGTCTCCGGCGCGGGGACCACTTCGGCGGGTGCAGGTTTCGAGACTTCTGCCGCTGCAGGTGCTGCTTCGGGTGCGACCGGGGTCGGTGCAACCTCCGTCGTCAGATCTGCGGTTGGCGCCGCTGACACGGCCTCTGCAGCTTCGGCTTCTGTTGTCACGACAACAGTTTCGGCCGAACCCTCTGCCGCGGGCTTCTTAGCCCGGCTCCGCCGCTTGGGCTTGGGCTTTTCCTCGGCCGCAGCCTCAGTCGTCGTGGGTATCGCTTCGCCTTCGGCCTCGGTGACCTTGGGCTTGCGGCGTGACCGGGCGCGGGGCTTGGGGGCTTCCTCTGCAGTAACTGTGCCTTCATCGGCAGCAGAAGGCACCTCTTCGGTTGCACTGATTGCAGCAGCTTCGGTCACCTCTGCAGGTGCCTCAGCGACGGCCTTCGGCTTGCGGCTCCGCGAACGGGTGCGCTTGGGCTTCTCGGCGGGCTCTGCAGCGTCGGCACTCTGCGGTTGGTCCGCCTCGTCTGCGGCATCATCTGCATCGTCGTTGCCGTCTGTCTGGTCCTGATCGCTACCCTGTTCGCCAGCAGCACCGTTCTTCCGACGACGACGCCGACGACGCTTTTTCCGCGGCTGATCATCGGCCTCGCCATCTTCGTTTGTGGTGCGGGCTTTCTGTTCGGTAGGTGCCTGGGCCTCTGTCGCTTCGGGTGCTACAACGACCGCTTTTTCTTCCTCGACCTCGTCGAAGACATGTTCGTCGGCCTGATCCGCCGGGTCCATTTCCGGGGCAACGAACGGCTGTGCCTCTGGCACCACCCGCGTCGCGGTTTTGAACTTGTCGATGGCAAAATCCGGCGAAACAAGTGTCACATCGCATTCGACGCGCACGGACATTCCATAGCGTGTTTCTATACCGGCGACATGATCACGCTTGCCGTTCATGAGCGCATTCGCGATCGACACTGGTGCACGCACCAGTACTTCTTTGGAACGGGCGCGGACGCCTTCTTCTTCGATTTGGCGCAGAATGTTCAGCACAACGTTGTCATCTGACCGCAGCAGGCCCGTGCCGTGGCAATGTGGGCAAGGCTGCGTTGTCGCCTCTAGCATGCCGGGACGTAGACGCTGACGCGACATTTCCAACAGACCAAACCCCGAGATACGACCCACCTGAATACGCGCGCGATCGTTTTTCAACGCATCCTTAAACCGCTTTTCAACGGCCGCGTTGTTGCGACGCTCGTCCATGTCAATGAAGTCGATAACGATCAGACCTGCAAGGTCACGCAGGCGCGCCTGACGGGCAACCTCGTCGGCGGCCTCTAGGTTGGTCTTCAGCGCAGTTTGTTCGATCGAGCCTTCTTTGGTCGCCCGGCCGGAGTTGACGTCGACTGCAACCAAGGCCTCTGTCACGTCAATCACGATGTAGCCACCAGACGGCAGTTGCACCGTTGGATTGAACATACCAGCCAGATAGCCTTCGACCTGATAGCGCGCATAAAGCGGCATCTGCTCAGCGTATTGCTTCACGTTTTTCGCATGCGACGGCATGATCATCCGCATGAAGTCTTTAGCGTTGCGATAGCCTTCGGACCCCGCGACGACGACTTCATCGATATCCTTAGAATACAAATCGCGGATCGTCCGCTTGATCAGATCGCCTTCTTCGTAAATCTTCGCCGGTGCGATGGATTTTAGTGTCAGCTCTCGGATCGTTTCCCACATACGCTGCAGGTATTCGTAATCGCGCTTGATTTCATTCCGGGTGCGCTGGCTGCCGGCGGTGCGGATGATCAGACCGGCGCCTTCGGGCACCAGCATCTCTCCGGCGATATCCTTCAGCTTCTTGCGGTCGGCGGTGTTCGTGATCTTGCGTGAAATGCCGCCACCGCGTGCGGTGTTCGGCATCAGGACGCAGTAGCGACCGGCCAGCGAAAGATAAGTCGTCAGTGCTGCGCCTTTATTGCCGCGCTCTTCCTTAACGACCTGTACCAGCATGATCTGGCGGACTTTTACGACCTCTTGGATCTTATAACGCTTGGGGCGAGGCTTGCGAACGGGGCGGACGTCATCGCTGTCGTCGGCATCTGCCACGACGTCGATATCGTCGTCTTTGTCCGACGCAGACTGCAGATCGTTGTCATCGTTTTCGCCATTGTCGTCGTTTTGGTCTTCGTCGTGCGCAGGGGTATCAACGGGTGTCTCGCCGACAAGCTCCATCGGGCTCGAACCTTCTTCAGGATCGTCTAGGTCAATCGTCTCCATGCCTGCCACGTCGCGTGACGTTGTCGCGTCGTCGGACTGGGTGCCCGCGGCTCGTGACCGGGGCTTGCGGGTACGGCGGCCACGGCTGACCGTTTCCTCTGCTGCATCATCCTCGGCGTCGTCGTCAGCTTTCTGGCTGTCGGCATAGGCCTTTTCTTCAGCGATCAGCGCTTGGCGATCAGCGATCGGGATTTGATAATAATCGGGGTGAATTTCCGAAAAAGCGAGGAAACCGTGGCGGTTGCCGCCGTAATCTACGAAAGCGGCCTGCAACGAGGGTTCAACCCGCGTGACTTTGGCCAGATAGATGTTCCCAGCAAGCTGACGCTTGAACTGGCTTTCGAAATCAAATTCTTCGACTTTGTTTCCGTCCACCACAACGACGCGGGTTTCTTCCGCGTGGGTGGCGTCGATTAGCATTTTCTTCATGTTGTCCATTCGCATGACGCGGGCAACCGGCCCCGGGGGGCGCGGTCGTGCGGCTGTCATGTCTGATTAAGGCAATGGAAGCGCGGGCCATGATGACACCCCTTGGGGCGTCTTTCCGTTGGCCTAAATCTTGCGCGCCTTGCATCGCGGTCCTTGTCTGGCCCATGCACCGCACTGACCTGTTCATGTTGCCCGGTCACGATATTTCACATGAAAACCAGGGCGTTGTTACGGTCGAATTCGACCTTCGTCAGCTGCGCGGGACCGCAGGCGCAATGCCGTGGTTAACCAACGCAGAGAATCTCACCGGGCTTTTGCACATATCGTCATGGCAACCGCCCGTAGCACCTACATAGGGTGTAAAACTGTCACATGACAATCACAAACTGCATTTGTGGACGGGCGAACGTTATTGCCCGATTGCAAAGCCACCCGCAAAGAAGGTGTCTGCGCCCTGCCCGGTCAAAGTGGCGACGGCATTGACCGGCCCCAACTGGCCCACGAATTTGCCAGCCGTTCCCGCATAGGTCGCGTCACCGGCAAATCCTTTGCTGAACCCCGCGTCGCCCGAAGCGGTCAGGGTCAGTGCCCCATCGTCGGACTGGCCTGTCAAACGACCTGCGGCAAAGTCGATGGTGGCGTTTAAGTTCCCCATAGGCCGTGTCACTTTCCACAGCGTCGGGTCTGTTGCCGCATTCGCGTTTGCAACGCGGACGATCTGATATGTCCCCGTCATCAGCGCGTTACCGGTGGCGGGTGTGGTGCCCAAATCAGTTCCGGGTAGCAACCCAGCAATCGCAAGGTTGGCGCGCCCAGAGCCATTGCCGAAATCGGCAGCGTTGACGTTTCCGTAAGCCAAAGCATAGCCGTTTCCAGCTGCATCCTGCACGACCGTCGTGTCGCTTGCCGCGACGCCTGCAAAGCTGCCAGCGTCGGTCGGGACGGCCAACGTCGCACCAAAAGCAGAGGCCGCGCCAGATGGGGCACCAAACTGTTCTGAAAAGCTGCCGCTATCACATCCCGCAAGCATGAAAAGTGTAGCTGTAGTCATTATCGTGCGGATCATCGGCGCGGTCCTTGGCTAAGTTGCCGCGACCCTACAGGTAATCAGACCGACTGAGAGTATACTTCGCCATCTTTTCGTTCAGGGTGCGGCGCGGCAAGCACAGCTCTTCCATGACGGCGGTGATGCTACCCTTGTGACGCCGCATGGTATTGTCGATCAGCATCCGCTCGAAAGCCTCTACGAATTCCTTCAAAGGCTTGCCTTCGGTGGTCATCGCCGGACGGCTGTCATCATTGTCGGCCATCAACAAAGATGCGATGGACCCGGTGCCGCGCCGATTTT
Organism: Loktanella sp.; assembly: GCA_024635625.1. Taxonomy (GTDB): domain Bacteria; phylum Pseudomonadota; class Alphaproteobacteria; order Rhodobacterales; family Rhodobacteraceae; genus Loktanella. The sequence continues at coordinate 40,434 of JAGXIQ010000084.1, forward strand.
GCAGCACGGCGCGTTCGGCCACATTGATCAACTGCCGCACGTTGCCGGGCCACGGGGCCTGCAATAGCTGTGCCGCTTCCTGCGCACTTACTTCAGGTGCGTCACACCCATATTCGTCAGCAAATTGATCAGACAGGCGCGTGAACAGCGTCAGGATATCTTCACCTCGTTGACGCAGTGGTGGAACGACGATCCGCAACGCACTGATCCGATAGTACAAATCGGGGCGCAGCACGCTTTCGCAGGTTTTGTCTTGCTCTTGCAGATTGCAAATCGCAACGATCCGCGTTTCTGCAGGTGTTCCTTGATCGTTGATCGCCGTTAACAGCCGCGCTTGCAGTGTCTGCGAAAGGCTCTCTATGTCTTCTAGGACAAGCGTGCCGCCACGGGCTTCTTCCATAGCGGGGATTGGCTCGTCCTCTCCTGCTGGGCCGAACAAGCGGCGGGTCAGGCTCGCCTCGTCAAAGGCCGCGCAAGCGATCAGAACGAATTTCTTTGCGGCGCGGGCGCCGACAGCATGAAGGGCGTGCGCGACCAGTGTTTTACCTGTTCCGGTCTCACCTTCGATCAGCACGTGTCCGTCGGCTTGTCCGAGATCAAGAATATCTTCTTTCAACCGCTCCATCGGCGCGCTTTGCCCAATCAGCTTTTTGATCAATGCAGATCCGTCAGACAATTCTTTACGCAGTGCACGGTTGTCCAGCGTCAAGCGGCGCGCGTTACAAGCCCGTTTCGCCAGTTCGGTCATACGATCCGGGTTAAACGGCTTTTCAAGAAAATCGAAGGCGCCAACACGCATTGCCTCGACCGCCATAGGTACATCGCCGTGACCAGTGATCATAATGACAGGCAGTGCCGAATCAACACCGCGCAGCTTTTTGAGAAACTGCATCCCATCCATACCGGGCATCTTCACGTCGCTGACGACGATACCAGGGAAATCAGGGCCGACACTGCGCAGGGCTTCTTCTGCGCTGGCATAGGCCTCAGTTTCAAAGCCCGATAGGGCAAGCCACTGGCTGATGGACTGGCGCATATCCTTTTCGTCGTCGACGATGGCGATTTTCATGGCTTTGCTCATGGATTTCATCCTTATTCCGCAGCTTGTGCTGCTGACTTGAGACGCGGAAGCTGAACTTCGAAAACAGCGCCTCCGCCTGCCCCGTTTCGCGCGGTCATTCGCCCGCCAAGATCGTTCACGATCCCCGAAGAAATCGCCAGACCCAGACCCACGCCATCGCCGGGTTGCTTCGTAGTATAGAACGGTTCGAACAGCGAATCGAGGTCCTCGATGCCGGCGCCATTATCGCGCACGGTTAGGGTCACGGTTTCGCCCACAGCCAGAATAACGTCAATGCGGGGATCGTTCACAGTTTTGGTGGCGTCGATCGCGTTACGTAACAGATTGATGATCACCTGTTCTAGCCGCAGGCGGTCGCCAAAAATCAGTGCGGGGCCGCCGGGCATGGTGCGACTGATCTCGACATGACGGGTTTTTAGCTGCGGTTCCATCATGGATAACGCCGAAGATACGGCGGCACGGGTATCCACCGCTTCGAATGCCTCGGACCCTTTTCGGGCGTAAGATTTAAGTTGGCGCGTGATCGCGCCCATGCGGTCAATCAAGTCGTCGATTCGTTGAAAGGACGACAGGGTTTCTTCGGGGCGTTTGCGTTGCAACAAAAGGCGTGCACCCGCCAGATACGTTTTCATCGCCGCCAGCGGCTGGTTCAACTCGTGACTGACCGCAGCAGACATTTCACCCAATGCTGCAAGTTTCGAAGTTTGCGCCATTGTTTGTTCGGCGACTTCAAGATTGCGTTCCACTTTTTTGCGGGCCGCAATTTCGCGCTGCAAAGCAGCGTTCAGACTACGGAGTTGGGCAGATTCGGCCTCGAAAACCGCCATGCGAGTCGTCGCCTTGCGAGAGGCAAACCAGAATAGAAGCGCGAGTAATATCGCAAAGCCCATGACTTCCAGCGCCAATACCCCGTTCACACGTTCGCGAACCGATGAATAGGCGGTGTAACTGACCATGCGCCAGCCTTGGAACGGCACGCGAGTCTCGCGGCGCAGCACAGCCTCGCCACGCAGGTAGGCATCAATTGGCAGCGCGGCCCAGTCCTGCGTCGCTCGCAGCGCCATTTCGATGGCACTGGGCGGTGTTTGACGTTGCAGCGCCGTCGCTTCGTCCAGACCACGCCAGCGCGGCTCGGTGCTTAGGATAATCTCGCCTTGCGAATTTGTGACGTAGATCGCGTCCGACACCCCTGCCCAGCCGCGTTCCAGTTTGGCCAGATCGACCGCAACAGAAATCACGCCAAGTACGGTCCCATTCGAATCAATTCGGCGGGAATAGACAAATCCATACCCACCCTGCTTTGTTTCGTTGAGTGTAAAGATCGTCGCGTTGCTGCGCAGCGCATTGACAAAGGACGCGTCAGAACGATGCGTCTCGCCTAGTCTGTTGCGATCTGTCGCCGCCACGGCGCGCCCGTCACGGTCCAAAAGCATCAAAGACGCCGCGCCGATCTCGTCCACAAAAGACAGCAGTCGCTGGGTCGAAAGTGTAAAGTTGCCTTCGGACAGTGCGTTGATCAGCTCAGGGTCACGGGCAAGCAGTTGGGGCACAATGGAATTGCGCTGCAACTCGCTCATCAGGTTGGCGACGTAAAGCGTCAGACGCAGCTCTGCCCGGTTGCGTGTCGTTTCGGTGAAGCGTTGGGTCAAAAATAGGTTTGTGGTGTAGATCGTGGCGATGCCCAACATGCAGACGAAAAGCACCGCCAGGCGCAAAAGCCATCGGCCCTGCACCTTGGAGGATTGGTCTGTCGTCGCGCCATCGCTTTTCATTAAAGATAGATAAGCTGCAGTCCGGCGACCAGCAAGCGATGGCTCACGCGTCGGCGAGTTGCTGCACAAGTCCACGGAAAAGAGGTAGTCCCTCGGTGCCGCCGGTCGCTGCGTCAACCGCACGTTCCGGATGCGGCATCATGCCCAATACGCGACGGTTTTCCGACAGTACGCCAGCAATCTCGTTCTGGCTGCCGTTGAAATTGTCGCCATAAGTAAAGGCCACGCGGTCTTGATCACGCAGCGCGGAAAGCGTCGCTGCGTCGGCGGTATAGTTTCCGTCATGATGTGCCACCGGCAAAGCGATGCTTCTCCCAGCGTTATAGCCTTGGGTAAACGCAGAGTCGGATGTGGCAACAGTCAAAGGTACCGTCCGACACACGAACTTCAGCCCGGCATTGCGCATCAGCGCGCCCGGCAGCAAGCCTGTCTCGGTCAACACTTGAAAGCCGTTGCAGACCCCCAGCGCATAGCCACCACGGTCAACGTGACGCTTTAGCGCCTGACAAACTGGTGATTTCGCCGCGATTGCTCCGCAGCGCAGATAGTCACCAAACGAAAATCCGCCGGGGACAGCCACCAGATCGACGTCCCCGATCTCGGCATCTTTGTGCCAGACCATCGTGACATCAGCGCCAGCGGCCCGCAGGGCGACAGCCATGTCGCGGTCGCAATTGGAACCTGGAAAGACAAGGACGGCGGCCTTCATGCGTGCATCTCCTGCAAGGTGGTATGAACGTGGTCCCAATGGGGCAGGCGCTGCGGCCAGTCCACATTGGCGTTGTGCAAAGCATTAAATAACAGCCCATGCCCGCAAAAGCCTTCAAAGTGCCGCGCATGATCGTCGATCAATACGTCTGCCCTAATGATGCTTTTGTCACCGCACAGCACAAGGTGGCTGATGTCAAAGAACGGAAAGTGGCGTTGCATCCAAGCGATTTTGTGTACGCAAGACGCGGGGTATTCCATAGCAGCCGAAATGACCCAGACATCATGATCCTTACAAAGCCGCTTTAGCGCGGCCAATGCACCGGGCATCATGTCAAGATTCGCGAAAAACGCGCCCTGATGCATCTGCGTTTCGACTTCGGCAAGGGCGACTGCGGGAACTGCGTCACGCAATTTGCGTCCACGCAGTTCTATATCCGTCAGCGTCACCCCTAGCGCGGCATAAAGCTTGCGCTGACCGGCATGGGCGTCGGCCAAAACCTCGTCCATGTCGATGGCGATCCGCATTACAGCAATTCGATCCGGTAGGATTCGATGACTGTATTTGCCAACAGCGCTTCGCACATCTCTTTGATTTTCGCCTCGGACGTGCCATCGGCCAGATCAAGTGCAATAACCTTACCCTGCCGTACCCCGTGAACGCCCTCGAATCCCAGCGCACCCAGTGCGTGACGCACAGCTTCGCCCTGTGGATCAAGTACGCCGTCTTTCAGCATCACATGAACATTTGCTTTCATGGCGTTGATTTCCTTAGTTGATCAGCGTGGGCTTGGGGCGGTGCGTGACGTTACTGGGAAGTACACCCAGACGACGGGCAACTTCCGTATAGGCGTCGGCAAGGTTGCCAAGGTCCTGACGAAACACATCTTTGTCCAGCTTTTGGCCGGTTTCCACGTCCCACAGTCGGCAGCAATCAGGGCTGATTTCGTCGGCTACGACAAGGCGTGGGAATTCATTGTCCCAAACGCGCCCGATCTCGATTTTAAAGTCGATCAGCTTGATGCCGACGCCATACATGACGCCTGACATGAAATCGTTCACCCGCAAGGCCATGGAAACGATGTCATCCATATCCTGCTGGCTCGCCCAACCGAATGCGATGATATATTCCTCTGGAACGAGCGGGTCGCCCAGCTTGTCGTCCTTGTAGGAAAACTCGACGATGGGCCGCGGAAGTGCCGCACCCTCTTCCATGCCCAGCCGTTTGGCCATCGAACCGGCAGCGAAATTGCGCACGATCACTTCAAGCGGAATAATTTCCACCTGGCGGATCAATTGTTCGCGCATATTTAGCCGGCGGATAAAGTGCGTCGGGATGCCGATATTGGCCAAACCGAGCATAAAGAACTCGGACAGGCGGTTGTTCAACACGCCCTTGCCCTCGATCACGTCCTTCTTCGCACCGTTGCCGGCAGTCGCATCGTCCTTGAAATACTGGACGTATGTGCCCGGCTCGGGTCCTTCGTACAGGATCTTTGCCTTGCCTTCATAGATCAATTTTCGGCGTGCCATGGAATGCCTCGCGTCTGGGGGCGGCCCCGTTGGCGGGCCACCGCTTTCCGCCTCTTACGCCAAGCCCCCCTTGCGGGCAAGCGGTGCGAACCCCATAGTTTGCCTGACGGAACACGCAGACAGGATTTTGCCCCATGACAAGCATGAAAGACCGCGAAAACGCCTTTGAAAACAAATTCGCTCACGACGCGGAAATGCAGTTCAAGGCCGAAGCCCGCCGCAACAAGTTGCTGGGCCTGTGGGCAGCAGACCTGATGGGCAAGTCCGGCGATGACGCGCAGGCTTATGCCAAAGAGGTCATCAAGTCCGATTTCGAAGAAGCCGGCGACGAGGATGTCTTTCGCAAGGTGCACGGCGATCTGGGTGACAAGGTCAGCGAGACCGACCTGCGCGCCAAGATGGCAGAGCTTATGATCGCCGCGAAAGCGCAGTTGATCGACGAAGTTTGAATTAGCCTGTTAAGATCGGGATCGCTGCGCCAAACGCGCATCTTTACCCGGTCTTCACGCCAAGCACCCTAAGCCTCCTGCATTATTGTCAGGGGGCTCTTATGCAGCATGGACCATCGTTTCTACGGGCATGGATTCCAAAGTTGCTCATCCCGGCAGTGGGCTGCGCCATTACGGTCTGGGCGTTCGGGTTACTGCCGCAGGATGCCATGTCTGCCGCATGGCAGGGACTGCCGGATATCGCGCCTTGGCGCTGTTGTCTTGCCATTTTCCTGACAGCGGGTAGCTATTTTGCTATGGGCCGCCTTGAACAGCTGTGGCATGTGACGCTCCGCCTAAACACACAGGATTACATTGCACGGCGCACGGGCCGGATCGCGGTCGCGATTGGACAATGTGTCGGTGCTGCCAGCCTCATTGCCGGTGTGCTACGGTGGCGGTTGCTGCGCGACACTGCGCGCGCCTCTGATGTCGCACGGGTTTCGCTGGCGGTCTCGCTGTCGTTCACATTTTGCTGGGCCTTGTCAGCGCTCGCGGCGCTTTGGTGGGTGACGCAGGGCTGGCATCCCGTTCTATCATGGCCGCTTGTCGCGGTGGGCATTGCCGCTGCCGGGCTGGCGCTGCACCGCTATGGCCCCAAAGTCTGGTATCAACGGCGATTGTTGCTATCCGTGTTGGGCTGGGCGCAGGCCGACCTTTTGTGCGCCGGACTTGTCTTTACCTTGCTCGCGCCGCCAGACCTGCCGCTGGTTCAGGTTCTGGCTGTCTTTCTCTTGGCGTTCGGCGCGGGGTTGGCAAGCCATGTACCGATGGGCCTTGGTGCCTTTGATCTGATCGTCATCGTCTTTTCACCCGCCCCCGTGGCCGCCATGCTGCCCGCGTTGCTGGCGTTTCGCCTTGTCTATTTCGTGCTGCCAGCGCTTTGCGCAGGGGTCGCATATTGGCGGCCCCGCCGCCTGCCCGGCCGCGATGCGGTGCGACAGCTGCTGCGCGCTGATGCCCCTGCAATATGGGCGTTGTCGGATCAGGGGGCGACGATCTGGCGCGACACGGGCGGTGCCGCGCTGGTCGGGCACACGCCAGTTGCCCGCGTCCTGATTGGTGATCCGATCGGAACGGTCCCACGCGTCCTGCGCACGGCTGCCCGCTACAAATGCAGCGCCCGCAGCGCATCCCGGCTGCGCCTACAAGGCTGGTCCGTCATGCGCATCGCGACAGAGGCGTTGATCGATCCGTGCACTTGGACAACCGACGGGCCGGCGCGCGCCAGCCTGAGGCGAAAGTTGCGTCAGGCACAGGCGGCCGGCGTCCGGGTCCGGTTGATCGCGCCAGATGACATGGTGCAAGATGTCACGCGCGTCGCGAAAGTTTGGGCGCGATCCCAAGGTGGAGAGCGCGGCTTTTCCATGGGCCGGTTTGCAGTTCCGCATCTGCGCGGTCAGATGGTCTATGGCATCTTTGAGAACGACACGCTGCACGGCTTTGTCAGCTTTCAAACCGGACCGCACGACTGGTGCCTCGACCTGATCCGTCACGATGGTACCCTGCGCGCTGGCGCTATTCAGTCGGCCATCGTCGCTGGTTTTGACGATGCCGCCGCCGCTCGCGTATCCCGGGTAAATCTGGCCGCGACCATCGCCCAAACCGGCCCTTTCGGCTGGCTTGGGCAGCGCTTGGGTGGGTTGCACCAATTCAAGCGCAGCTTTGATCCACAATGGTCCCCGCTGTATCACGCGGCCCCAGACCCGCAGCGCTTTTTATGGACCGCCGCTGCGTTGCTGTGGTCCGTACAGCGACCCCATGCCCGGCTGACAAACTGGGCCTGGCAATTGTGTTTTCCCGCGCTTCATGCGACGGAAGATGCAAACGTCCGCTCCGGACCCACGCCACAGACCGAGGTCACCCATGACAAACGCATTCTCCCAACTGCTCGCCGCGCGCGACTGGATCCTCGCCGATGGCGCAACCGGGACAAACCTGTTCAACATGGGGCTTTCTTCCGGCGACGCGCCAGAGATGTGGAACGTCGATCATCCTGACCGGATTGCGAAACTTTACCAAGGCGCTGTGGACGCAGGGTCTGACTTGTTCCTGACCAATAGCTTTGGCGGAAATGCATCGCGCCTGAAGCTTCATGATGCGCAGGGCCGTGTCATGGAATTGAACAAGGCGGCAGCGGAAATCGGTCGGAATGTGGCCGATAAGTCAGGCCGTACAGTCATCGTCGCAGGTTCCGTCGGCCCAACAGGCGATATTATGTGGCCGATGGGCAGCTTGACCCACGAAATCGCTGTCGAAATGTTCCATGAGCAGGCAGAGGGCCTGAAGGCCGGCGGTGCTGACGTCCTTTGGGTCGAAACCATTTCGGCTTTTGAGGAATACGCAGCCGCCGCTGAAGCTTTCAAACTGGCCGACATGCCTTGGTGCGGCACGATGTCCTTTGACACCGCTGGGCGCACCATGATGGGCGTTACCTCTCGCGATATGGTGAAATCCGTCGGCAAGCTCGACTACAAGCCGCTTGGCTTTGGCGCAAACTGTGGCACAGGCGCGTCTGACCTACTGCGCACCATCCTTGGCATGGCAGATGCCGAACCAGATCTGCCCCTGATTTCCAAGGGCAACGCGGGCATTCCGAAATACCACGACGGCCACATCCACTACGACGGTACGCCGGAGTTGATGGCCGATTATGCCGAACTGGCACGCAATTGCGGCGCCAAGATTATCGGTGGCTGCTGCGGTACAACGCCGGAACATTTGACGGCGATGCGTGAAGCGCTGGAAACCCGGCCAAAGGGCGATCGTCCTACGCTGGAACAAATCACGGCCGCCTTGGGCACGTTCTCTTCAGAATCCGATGGTACTGACGGCAACGGCCCGGTTCGTGCTGCCCGCCGTGGCAAGCGGCGCGTTTGAAATGTAAAGGGCCGCCCCTGATGGGCGGCCCTTTCATCTGTTTGCGTCGGAACGCTTGACCGGGATCGGTCGCACACCCGGGCAGACAGGCTGCGACAGGCCCGGGGGGTGCCCGCCGTGTTCCGTGCGACCCTATCACCAAAGATTGGCGTGATTTTGGTTGGTAAAGGCCGCTGAGTCGCGAAAGTTGTAGCGTGCGTGCCGTTTCGGCTCGACCCTATTGATGACGGTCAAAACGCGATCTGTTCTGTGTTCGCGCAGATCATCCAGCGCAGAAGACGCGATATCACGCGAAGTCCGTCCCCAGCGCATCACCAATAATACCCGCTGCACCGCACCTGCGATCTGCACAACCGACGCGCTATCATGGGCTGGCGGACCGATGAAGACAGTGATCAGCCCGCGTGCTGCGGCTCTTTCAATCAGTGTGGAAATTAATGCATCGTCGTGAATCGGCGGCAGCGTACCGGTGCCGTGCCACATGCGTTGGTGGCCGGTCGCCGGATCGCGATGCAACAGTTCGTCCAGTTTGGTGTCACCCCGCAGATAATCCGCAAAACCCGGACGTTTGTCGCGCCGATGGAGGAGACCGAACCGACTGCGGCGCGGAAGAATATCGATGATCAACGCCTCGCGACCGAGCGAAGCAAGAGTCTGACTGATGGCTGCCGCAACAAAGTGGCTGCCGTCGCCACTTCGGGTCGAAGTGATCAGCAGGCTTTCCGGGAATGCGCCACCGCAGGTGGACCCGATGCTGCGCACGAGTTTGTCGGTGGCATGGTTCAGTCGTGGGTCAGTCGGTTGCCGACCTAGGCGCCAATCTGGCCAGTTGGCCTTTGGCAGCAAGCCGACTGGCAGGGCTGCGGGTTCGCTGACCATTTGTTGGTGGCTGCGGACGGACCGGTCCGTCAAATCCAGCACACCGGCAAGTGTCAGCCCCAAAAGTGCGCCACCGAAAAGGACGATAATGACATAAATCTTGCGTCCCTTCCCCTCTGGGTAAAGTGGGACAGCGGCTGGTGTCAGCACGTCAATCCCAAGGGCAGGACGTTCTAGGACAGTTTCCAGTAACCGGATCTGATCATCCACCGCATCCAAGGCCGTGGTTTGACTATCGGCCCGGCGTACGAGGTTCGCCATCTGAAGCTCGTTTGCCGAAAGCTGTGACAACTGACCTTGCGCTGAACTGCGCATGCCTTGGATTGTCGTTTCCTCTTGGTCAATATGCGCCAGCTGTGACCGCATAGAGGCAGCCCAGCCTGTCAGTTCTCGATCAATGGCGCCCTCAAGCTCTGCGACCTGGGCGCGTTGGGTCTGAACGCCGCCATAGGCTTCGCCGAACTGACCGGTCAAGCGGGCCAATTCACGCTGCTGAATTTCTAGCGAACGGCGCAACTGGGCAAGAATTTCTGTCTCGTTCAGTGGCGCGGGGCCATTGTCATTCAGCGCAGCATCCACCGTAGAGACTGTGGCCTTCAGTTCCGCCCGGCGACTTTGCAATTCTGCAAGCTGTTGGTTCAGCAAAACAAGCTGTGTCTGATCGGCAGAGATGTCGCGCCCACCCGCAAGTCCAGCCTGCGTAGTGCGCAGGGCGGCGATTTCTGCGTGCGCCTCGGCGACGCGCGCGGCCTGATCCGTCTGGCGCACCCGCAGCTGTGTGAGTGCCTCTTTTACGCGGGCATCGCGGCGGTCGGTCACCTCTTGGGCGTACGATGTTATAATTGCGTTTGGCACTGCGGCAGCAAGTTCCGGATCAGTGGATTTAAAGCTCAGCTGCAGAATGCTGTCGGTTTGGCGCCATGCAGAGAGGCGATCATAAACGGCCAAGACGGCGCGGTCGTGCACCTCTGCGGGCAATAGTTCTGGGGCTGGGGCACTGCCGAACAGATTTTGCTTGACCTGATCCAACACGCTGGGTGGCGCAAGCGTTGGGTTGAATTCGGGCACGGCCCCAAGGTCCAAACTGGATACGACGCGGTCCACAACAGCGCGTGCGCGCAGGCGTTCGACCTCGTCCACCATGATGAAGACATCCGGGGTGGAATCAGCCTCCATATTTAGGACGGGCGTGATCAAAAAACGGGCTTCGGCACGGTAATTCGGCGTCATGGCGGCGATGAAAGGCAGTGCCATTGCCGTCATCACGACCATGACGCCCAGAATAAAACCCAGCCGCCGCCGCACGAGCCGGACCAGAACTGTCAGGTCAAGGTCGCTACTCGTGACGTGGATTGGATCTGGTTCATTCTGCTTTAGCCAGGGAATGGATTTACCTGAAATTTGGTTCATGTTGCATCTGCCCGCACGTCGCGCCCGGCGCGTGCCTGTTGAACGGTGGAGCGATAAAGCGGATCAAGTCGGGCGGCATATGCCGCAATACTGAAATGCCACAGGTAATGCGCGCGCCCAGCCTGAGAGATTGCCGACCGTTCTTTGTCATGCATGATCAGCCGCCCCAGCGTGTCCGCCAACGCCTTAACGTTTCCTACCGGCACAAAGACACCGGTGACGCCGTCAGTCAAAACCTCTGTATGGGCACCCACAGGGGTCGTCACCACAGTCAGACCATGTGCCAGGCCTTCCAGTACGGCCATTGCCATACCCTCGCCGTGGGACGGCAGCACGAGGATGTCAGATTTGCGGCACAGGACTTCAACCTGTGACGCCTTCAGCCATCCCGTGAATGTAACGCGGTCGCCTAGGCCAAGGGCTTTAGCCTCTTCCTGATACTTATCGACCGGGCCGTCGCCAGCCAGCACAGCCTGCCAAGGTAGCTGGGATAAGGCCGGATCGGCTAGTGCACGCAATAGCTCTGGCACGCCCTTGCGGGGGCCTAGCTGGCCAAGGAACAAAAGACGGATAGGATCGGATTTGGATTTATTACTCGCGGGTGCAACGCCGGGGTCTGGCACCGCGTTGTGCTGGATCGTGACCTTCTGGCTGGTGTTGTCCAGCAGATCAAAGATTGTCCGGCGGTCGCGCTGGCCCAGAACCAGTACCCTGTCGGCACCGTCGAACATCCGGCGGATGGCACGGATTTGGCGTGGTGATCGTTCAGACAGATCGGCAGCATAATCGTAGTCGTGAAGATGTAGCATGTGGATGCAGCCAAGAGACCGCGCGCAGGCTGACAGGATCAGCTTGCGCCGGGTGCTGCCTCGTCCCGCGACATGGATGTGATGCACTGTCTGCGGCGACACAATACGCGTGCCTGCCATTGTCAGGATTGCTTGCGCTAGCCTGATCGATGATATCATGGGGCTGAACCATGGCCCGCGGGTATCGGTGACGCGGTGATCGGCCTGACTACCCGATTGACGGATGTAGCCTACCAACCGGCCGATGCCGCCACCGTTCTCTTCGCCACCGGCGACGTAGTGCCTGACTCGCAAGGGCTTTTGTGCTGTCTGTCGGACCGCATTCATTTCGCAAACACCCTTCTTTTTCGTATCAGTAACTTTAGTCTCTTGCAGGGCCTTTGAATCGACAATCTGAACGACCGATTTCATGCCCATCCCTTTGATCCGATACGCTCGGCCTTTTGGTGGACCTTGGTGTAAAGACTATGCGCCAGATCGCCCACCCGGTCGGCCCCGATGATCGTTTCCGCCCAATTGCGCGCCGCGTCGCCGTGGTGAATGCACATTTGACGATCAGCGGCCATATGGGCGATTGCGTCGGCCAGCGCAGCCGGATCGTTTGGTGGGACGACCAAACCCAGATCATAGGGGGCGACTGTGGCCCGCAACTCTCCGACATCGGTGACAACGACGGGCAGACCGAACGTGGCTGCAACAGGCAGGACGCCGCTTTGTGAGGCTTCTGTGTAGGGCAGCACAACAAGGTCGGCGTCGCTGAATAAGGTTGCGACGTCTTCGTCGGGGATAAAGCGGTTCTGGATATCATAGCGTCCGGGATCGCCCATCAGATCGCGCAGATCATGCGGATCGTCCCCACGCCCAGCGATGGTAATCCGCAGACCGGGAATGCGGTCGTCTAATAAGCGCTCTGCCCTTAGCAACTGGTCGAGGCCCTTGTAAGCGAAGATGCGGCCGAACAGCAGGACGCGAAAGCTGTCCGCGCGACTGGTCCGGCGCAACCCCTTCGCGCGCGCAAGCTCCGCATAGCGGCTGATCGCTGGATGCGGCAGGACGTGCACTTGGTCGGTAGGCTTGGCAAAGACAGTCTCTGCCGCCTTTGCCAAGGTGGGGCCGTGCACGACCACATGATCCGACAGGCGCGCCATCAACTTGGGGCTCCAGTTTGGTAGAACGCCGGTATCGCGGTCGCCGGGATGCAGGCGAACGTCGTGCACCGTGGTAATGACTGGCACAGGTCGCCAAAACGGTACAGCAAAGTTCAACCAAAGCTGCGTATTGCTTAGAACGTGGATGACGTCCGGGGCCTCTGCACGGATCAGCCGGGTCAGGCGCCACAAGAATGCGGGGTTTGCCAGACTGCGATGACGCGGCCAATCGACCAGCTTGATGGTCACATCCGGTGCAAACCATTCAAGCGCGTTGGCAAAACGATCGCGCGGCAGGATCAGGGTAACAGCACCCCAGCGTGCAACTGCATTGGCATAGGCGATGGTGTAGTCGAAAGGTTCGCCGCCGATAAGTAGGACCTTCATGACGTCTGCGCCCGCGTAGAGGTTTCGCGCGGCATGGGTTTGTGCCCTATGGCACGGGCCGCATTCAAAGAGTCGCGCAGGCGGCGTAAAAGATGCGGCTCTCCCGGATCACGCAGGCCTTTCATGGCCAGCCGCACCTGCGTGGCGGTGCTGGCCCCATTGAGGCGGGCGCGGGCAAAGCGGGCGGGCGTATGGTCATCGAAATTTAGGCGATGCGGCAGGCCTTCGCGGGTTAGAAAGTCATTGGTTGCGGTCACCACCGCCTGCCAGTGACCGATCCGCTTGCGCAGCATGTCAGCGTCGTCCGTGGCACGGTACCACGCGTTATCGTGGATACGGTAGACACCCAGCGCATCTGGCAGCGCCGCTACGCGGGTCACGTAGGGCGACAGACCGACTAGCCATGCATCAGCAGAGATACGGAAGGTGTCGGGGATTTCGCCAATCTGGTCCCACACTGTGCGCCGAAGGGACACGGCAGAAGTCATTGGGAAAGGCCAACGCCCGCCGGACTTCGTCATGATAGGCGCCAGATCGCCACTGCACAGCGTAGGTGGAATGGCGCGAAAAGCATGCGTGCCATCGGACAGCTGCGGCTGCAACCGATGATAGGCGAGCCCGATATCGAAATCCGCATCGAAGGCAGCATTGATCGCAGCCAGCTTTCCCGGCTGCCACCAGTCGTCGGCATCCAGAAAATGCAGGGTCAGGCCACGACTGTGACGCACCCCCGCGTTGATCGCCGCCGCCTGCCCTGCGTTGTCCTGCAATACCGGTCTAATCCGGTCACCGTAGCTTGCGATGATGTCACGGGAATCGTCTGATGACCCATCGTCGACGACGACGACCTCTGCGCTGACCCCGGTTTGGGCTAATGCGCTGTCTATTGCCTGCGCAAGATAGCGACCGTAGTTGTAGTTGTTGATAATGACGCTTGCGCGTGGCTGTTCCATGGGGGGCTCCGAGATTAGCCGCGCGGTGCGGTCAAGGGTAGGCTGACGTCAACGACATCGCCGGGATAGATTTCCGTCTCCATCGTGGCGGGCAACGTCTGCGCGCCCAATGCATCCGTGCGAAAGATGCGCAACACCGGCGCGGCCAAGGCGACAGATGGGTCTTCTGGGATGCGTCCAGCGGCCAACAGATGGCCTTGCAAGGCCTGAAGCTGGGCCACCTGCACGGATCGTTCGCCGACTGCACGGCGCAAAGCTTCGCGGGTGGTGATGCGCTGGGCGGTCAGGTCAGCTTGGGTCTGGTGACGGATCGTTTCCCGGTTCTGACGCGCCCGGGCGGCAAAAGTCTGATTTTCCAATAAATCCCGCGCCAGACGGCTTTCTTCGCGTTCCAGCTCTTGCAAGCGCGACCGCGGTGCAAGGCCGCGTTCTACAAGGGTTCGCATCGCCTCTACCTCTGCCCGCTGTAGGGCCTGCTCGTCTGATTGATGCGCAGCCAGTTGCGATAGGACCTCTAGTTCCACATCAGTCAGGGCAAGGGCTGTATCTGCGTAGGCGCGATCAGCGGCTTGTTCGGTCAACACGTCATCAAGCAACGCTGCATCTATGTCGCGCACGGGCGCGGGGTCGGCATCCGCGCCTGTCTTGGCCGGCGCCTCGGGTATGATGGCCTCTTCGGCCAGTTGGGCGTTCAGTCGGGTGATCTCGCTGTCGAGGGCTCGCAGGGCCTGCTCCCCCGCTCTTTGCTGCGCAAGCAGTTCAAGGATCTCTCCTAGTCCAGTGGCTGTTTCGGCCTCACCAGCGAACAGGCCACCAGCCGAGATGATGGCTTGCCGGACGGTCAGGCCGGGCTGATAGGTGACCTCTCCACTCGTTTTGACCTGACCGCCAACATAGACTGGGCGGTATTGCGAAACTTCAATCAGAACGATGGGATCAAGGAGGATGTCATGGGAGATGAGCGATTGGGCCACACGCTCTTGGATCGCGTCGATGGTCAGTCCGGCGACACTTATGCCCCCCACCAGCGGTAACCGGATTCGACCATCAACATCGACACGCGCATCGCGGGTCAGTTCAGGGGCCCCGGCGACGGATACGAACAACACGTCGCCACGGGCCACTGGGGTTTCGGCCAAAGCCGGCAGACCCGTCAGGCACAGCGCAATGGCCCAACCGGCAAACTGGCGGCAGTTTCTGCCTGTGTGCTTTGGGACCACCGGTCTGAAACTCCTTTGGTAAACAAGACCATCGCAGGACTGGACGGTATGTCGTGAAGCCTAGCGCCACGACAGCATGACCCGAACCTGACCATCCGTCGGAAACGTGGACCTGCGTTCATCCGATCAGGGGACGTTGTTCTTGTTCCCCCCACCGCATGGTCTAGCCATCCACCGAAGGGTGACGTTTGCGCGGGGGGACAAACCCGGTCTGATGAACCCAACCCTGTTCGACCGCGTCTGCGGTCTGGCTAGGTTTGATGACTGCCGCCGAAAAGGGCCCTCTATGAACCGACCGGTTGAAAGCTTTACCGCCGTCCACCCCCCAGCGCCGGCCCTGCGGCTGCGCTGGCGCAGGCTGGAATGGTGGGGTGCCTCAATCGCGCTGTTCTTGAATTCCGGTGCGCTGTTTCCCTTGGTGCTTATGGTCCAGAACGGAGAGATTGGTGACGCCGAGCGCGCGCGCCTGCGTCTGATGCAGCTGCCAGTCATCGCTATCACGCTGATTCTGTTATCACGCCACACCGGGGCATTGATGCTGGCTGTCCGTCGGTCCTTGCCACTCGTCCTGCTGATTTTGCTCGCAGCACTTTCTGTCACGTGGTCCATCGGGACGGGCGTCACCCTGCGGCGTGCGATCGCCTTAGGGATTACGTGCCTGCTTGCCACCTTGTTGGCGATTCGCTTTACACCGCGCCAGTTGCTGTTGCTGGTATCGGGTGTGATAGGTTTCTGCCTTTGGCTTAGCCTTGGTGCCGCTGTCCTAACGCCCAGTGCTGCCAATATGCCCGGCGGCGAGGGCCTGCGTGGCATCTATACACATAAAAACGTGCTGGGTTGGGCGGCCTGTTTGGGTGTGATCTGCGGCATAGCACTTTGGCAGGATAGCCACCGAGCGCTCCACTGGCGCGGGTTCCGCCTATTGGTAGCAAGCGTCGGTTGCCTGCTGCTGTCCGGATCTGGCACCGGGATCATTTGTTCATCCGTCGCGGTCGTGCTTTACGGCTTCTACGCCCTTTTAGCGCGGACTCGTGGCATGACGCGGCTGGTTTGCCTTTTGGTCGTGATGGAGCTTGTCGCAGCCATCGTCTTAGGCGGTAGACCCCTGCTCGTTCTAATACTCGATGGTTTGGGTAAGGACGCGACCCTGACTGGGCGCATACCGCTTTGGGATATCGTAGATATGCGCATCGCAGTGAAGCCGTGGTTGGGCTATGGTTATCAGTCGTTCTGGACTCCTGGCACTTATGGAAACGATCTGGTCACCACTACGTTGCAATGGCAACCGCCCCATGCCCACAACGGTTTCCGTGATACGCTGCTAAGCCTCGGCGCACTGGGATTGACGCTGTTGATGTGGTCCTTGATCCGCGCCTTGCGTCAAGGCGCTGCCTTGCAAATGCGGGCACCCAAAGAGGGCTGGGTTTGGCTGAACGTTGTGATCGGTGTTATGATCGCTATGAACCTGACCGAGAGTAATCTGCTAGCCCAAAACGATATTCAGTGGCTGTTATTATCCACCGCAGTCATCATGATCGGGCTACGTGCGGCCGACCGGCGCGCCTGACGAAAACCCGCCAAAATCCCGTAAATAAATGGCCACGGCATGGCTTCGCCTACTCTTGGGCGGGGCCATTTGTACGTGCGCAGTAGTCCCCAAGCCGGTTGGTGTAATGGCATCATCCGAATGGGCCGGGGTCCTCATCCCTCTGCCGCAGGCGGGGGGTACAGCAGGTGAAGCATTCGGGCGATTGGGGGTGTCTTACTCACCGATCTGTCAGCTTCCCAATGGTCGGTTGCGGAACCTAGCCTCTTGGCAACCTAACGTATTTCCAGAGGATCCCCATGACACCCAGTTCGACCCCCGTGGTGCAATCCGCACTGGCCCCCCTCGCCAGCATCAACGTTCTGGGGGTGGCCGTGTCTGACCTGAACATGCCAAAGGCGATGCAATTTGTATTCGATGCGGTTCATACCGGAACCAAAGGTTATATCTGCATCTGTGGCGCCCATGGGGTGGTCGAGTGTCAATCCGATCCCGCCCTGCAACGCGTTTTTAATGGCGCGATGGCGGCGACACCTGATGGTATGCCGCTGGTCTGGGCGTTGCACGGCGCTGGGCATGCAGACGCGGGACGGGTCTATGGCCCGGACCTGATGCGCAATATGCTGGACAGCGGCCGCGACGCCGGGCTGCGGCATTTCTTGTATGGCACCACCCCCGCGACCCTTGCAAAGTTAAGCGCCCAGATTTTGCGCCGCTATCCTGGTGCGATCATCTCTGGCACCTACGCGCCTCCCTTCCGCGCCCTGTCCCCAGACGAAGAGCGTCACGTCGCAGCCGTCATCAACCGGGCCGAGGCTGATATTGTCTGGGTCGGACTAAGCACACCCAAGCAAGACCGCTGGATGGCGTCGATGAGGGATCGGCTGAATGCGCCGGTACTGGTTGGCGTCGGTGCGGCTTTTGACTTTTTAGCGGGGAATACCCGTGCTGCGCCCCCGGTGCTGCAACGCGCGGGGCTGGAATGGGCCTATCGCCTGATGACCGAACCGCGGCGGTTGTGGCGGCGCTATGTGCGGATTGTGCCGCTTTATTTGCTGCTGCGCGGTTTGCAACGCGCCGGCCTGCGCCGGTTTCCAATCCCAGCCAGCGCAATCCCCGTGCCGCCGACCGGCGGCGACCAGCCTGACCGTACCGCCACTATCTGATGCCATCTGCTGCTCCGAGGTAATGCCATGACCAAGCCGATCACTCTGACCGATCCGACCCCCGTCGCCTACCATATCGGACCACACCCTACTTTTAGTGGCACGAAATCCCCGCGATCTTTTCGAAGACCCTTTTGCGGCCTTGCGATCATCGGGGCCGATACCCTTGCAATGCTGATCCCCATGGGGGTGCTATTTTCACCGTGGGCTGGTGGTTCGATGCCTGCCGCAGTTCTGTCGCTGATCCTTGCGGGTGGCGCGACGGTTGTCTTGAACCTGCTGCAAGGCCTTTATCCGGGTGACCGTCTACACTCGCAAGAGACACTGCGCCGCCGGGCCCGGACTGTCGCGCTGTCATTGTTGTTGTTGCCTGCATTTTGCACCTATGCTGCGCCCGGTGAACTGAACACCGGTATCGTGACAGCGTTGGCGTTGCTGGCGGCCCTTGTGTTGCAGATCCCGCTGCGCCGGGCCGTCCGTGGCCAGCTTTACCGGTCGGGACTTTGGGGTACGGCGGCGGTCTTTATCGCACCGCGTCAACTGCGTGAAACGCTTGAATCCTTTTTCCAGACCCATTGGCGCTATGGCCTGCGCCCGGTGCAGGAAGGGGCGCAGATTGCCGTGTTGGCCCGCACGCCAGACACCACTACTGCCACAATGCTGCGTCAGGAATACCACGAGGTCATCGTGCTGGCCGACATGCCGCACTTGCGGGTGTCTGGACTGCATCCGGCCGATATCGGCGGCGCGATCGGATTTTCCGTTGGGGCTGCTGGCACGCCGGGATACGCGGTGGTCAAGCGGATTATGGACATCGCGATCGCGCTGCCCGCCCTGTTGATACTGGCACCCTTCATGATTCTGGCGGCCTTGTGCATCTACATCGTCGATCCTGGCCCAGTTCACTACATCCAACCGAGAGAGGGTCTAGGTGGCCGTACCGTTGGCGTCTTGAAGCTGCGCACGATGTATCGCGACTCGGAAGCGCGCCTGAATACGCTTTTGACGACAGATCCGCAGGCACGCGCCGAATGGGCCCATCATTTTAAGCTGCGTAATGATCCGCGCTTGCTGCCTCGGATCGGATCGTTCCTGCGTGCGTCCAGCATCGACGAACTGCCGCAGCTGATCAACGTCCTGCGTGGAGAGATGAGCATCGTAGGGCCGCGTCCCTTTCCTGAATATCACCTAAAGGCGATGCCTGCCGCGTTCCGGGCAAAGCGTGCATCCGTCGCGCCGGGCATCACCGGATTGTGGCAAATCACCAGCCGCAGTGACGCCGACCTGATCCAGCAACAACAGCTGGACGAACACTACATCGACAACCGTTCTTTGTGGTTCGACCTGCAGATCATTCTGGGCACGTTGCCAGCCCTGCTGCTTGGCAAAGGCGCCTACTGACATCGCCCTGCATTCCATTCTTCAAACCAAGGACTTTCATCATGCGTAGTGACAAGACCATCCTCGTGACCGGCGGCGCCGGCTTCCTCGGATCGCACCTTTGCGATCGCCTGCTGGATGCTGGAAACCACGTTATCTGTGTCGACAATTTTCACACTGGTCGTCGGTCCAACGTCGCGCATCTGCTGCACAACGACCGGTTCGAGCTGATCCGCCAAGACATCACCGATCCGCTACGGGTCGAAGCGCAGGAAATCTACAACCTCGCCTGCCCCGCGTCGCCGGTGCATTATCAGGCTGATCCGGTGCGTACGGTCCAGACCAACGTGATCGGCGCCATCAACATGTTGGATTTGGCCAAGCGGACCGGGGCACGTATCTTTCAAGCCTCTACCAGTGAGGTTTACGGCGACCCGCACGTCCATCCGCAGGTCGAAGATTACCACGGCAATGTCAGCCCCACTGGCCCAAGGGCCTGCTACGACGAGGGCAAGCGCTGTGCCGAAACTCTGTTCTTCGACTACCAGCGCCAGTACGGGCTTGAAATTCGCGTGGCGCGGATTTTTAACACCTATGGTCCCCGGATGCGGCCCGACGATGGGCGCGTCGTATCGAACTTTATCGTGCAGGCCCTGAAGGGCGAGCCGTTGACCATTTACGGTACCGGCGAACAGACGCGGTCCTTCTGCTATGTGGACGACCTGATTTCTGGCTTCGTGGCTCTGATGGCGGCAGACGACAGCGTGCCGCTGCCGGTCAATCTGGGCAATCCGATAGAGTTCACGATGCGCCAACTCGCAGAGGCTGTGCTAGAGTTGACAGGATCGCGGTCCAAGCTGGAAACGCGGCCTTTGCCACAGGACGATCCAACCCAGCGCCGTCCCGATATCTCTCGGGCTAAGGCACATCTGAACTGGGAACCGGCTGTGGCCCTGCGTGAAGGCCTTAAGCAGACCATCGCTTACTTTGACGCAGAGTTGTCGGGCCGCCGGATAGAGTCCGCGAATCGCTTTACCAAAGCAGTCCCGATTGTAACGGCTGCACATCTGAATGGTGCTGTGCCTATCGTCGCTCAAAAGGGGCAAGTTGGTTGAAACTTCTGGTCTTTGCGCATCGTCTCGAACTCGGCGGCACACAAGTGAACGCCATCGAACTGGCTGCAGAGTTACGCGACCAGCACGGATACGATATCATCTTTCACGCCTCTGAAGGTCCCGCACTTGAAATGGTGCGGGACAAAGGCCTGCGCTTTGTGCCGGCACCAGATGTCAGGTTTCATCCTTCTCCACAGCGTATAAACGCGCTTCGTAAATTGGTCCGACGTGAAAAACCGGACCTCATCCATGCGTGGGACTGGTGGCAGGGGCTAGAAGCCTATTATGGCACCTACCTGACCAATGGCGTTCCGCTGTTGATTTCTGACATGAACATGGATTTGACACGCTCCATGCCGCGAAATGTGCCGACGACATTTGGGTTTCCGGACCTGACAGAGGACGCGGCTGAACATGGCTGGCAGACACCAATGACGCTGCTGCCACCCGTGGATACGCGTACAAACGCCCCTCAGGCGATCAACAGTTCTGCGTTCCGTACCCGCCATGGGGCGAAATTGAACGACGTCGTAATTGTTTCTGTTTCGCGCCTGTCGAACGAAATGAAGTCCGACAGCTTGTTTCGCGCAATCGAGGTCATCCGTACACTGGGGCAGAACATGCCGCTAAAGCTGATGATTGTGGGTGATGGCGCAGCACGGGCTGCGTTGCAGGAAAAGGCGGATGCTGCGAACCGCCATCTGTACCGAGAGGCGGTTATCCTAACCGGTGCAATGGCGGACCCTCGTGAAGTTTACGCAGCTGCCGATATCGTTCTGGGTATGGGCGGTTCCGCCTTGCGCGGATTGGCATTTGGGAAACCTTTGGTCGTCGTGGGGGCGAATGGCTTTGCCGTGGCTTTTACCCAGACCACCGCACCGACGTTTCTGAAAACAGGCATGTACGGCACCGGGGACGGCAAGTCGGGCAATCCTGCGATGTTCGAAGCGCTACGCCCTCTTGTCCAACGACCGCAACTGCGTGCCCAATTGGGGCCCTTCGGACGGGATTATGTGATGCAACATCACGATCTGACCCGTGTCACGGCCAGATTGGCCGAATACTGTGAAACGGCTGTAAACCATAAAAACCTAAGTCGCGCGAACCTCGCGGATGCGGCAAGGACCGCCTTTTACTATATGCGCGAACGGCGTTTTCGGGTCGCGTCACGGGATGCAATCCCTAGCCCATAACAACCGCCGAAATTTTTAGTAAATAGACAGATAAAAAGGTTACCCCCGCCCATGATCCGTCGTTCATTCGCCATGGCCTTTGCCGACAAGGCAGCTGGGGTCGTCATCACGCTGGTCACGATGGCAGTGGTATCCCGCATCCTGACCCCGTCAGAAATCGGCCTGTTCATGGTGGCTAGTACCGTCGTCATTCTAATCGAAGCTTTTCGCGACTTTGGCGTCGGTGCTTTTATCGTGCAGCAACCGGTTCTGTCGCCCCTTCTGCTTCGCACGGCGGCGACGATTATCACGCTTATGTCGCTGGTGCTGGGGCTAAGCATTTTTGCTGCAGCTGACCTTCTGGCGTCTTATTACGATAATCCCGACCTGGCCACGTTAATCCGCATCGCGTCCGTGTCGTTCCTTGTGTCCCCGATCAGTAATCCGTTGCTGGCCCTTCTGCGGCGCGCGATGGCTTTTGATCGTGTCGCGATGATCAGCGTCAGTGCTGCGCTGGGGAATGCTGTCACGGCGATCAGCCTGGCATTTAGCGGCTATGGTGCATTCAGCTTAGTCTGGGGATCGGTCACCGGGGCGGTCATCATGACTATCGGTGCCGTGATCTGCAAACCAGAATTATGGATCTTTCGCCCTAGTCTACGTCATTGGCGGGAAGTCATTCCCTTTGGCGCATGGTCGACCGTCGTGACATTGCTTGGGATGCTTTTCGACGCTTTCCCCCGGCTGATCCTTGGCCGCGTCCTTGGATTCGGTGCGGTCGGGCTTTACGCCCGTGCGGTATCAATCACCACCCTGCCCGACCGCCTTTTGCTAAGTGCCGTCCAGCCTGTGTTGTTGCCTGCAATGGCGACGCACGCACGCACGGGTGATCTGCGGACGCCGTTTCTGACTGGATTATCATTTGTCTCGGGCTTGCAATGGCCGACGTTGGCGATGATCGCAGTTCTGGCTGATCCGATTGTGCGCCTGCTTCTTGGCAACCAATGGATAGAGATCGTGCCCTTGGTGCGGATCGTGGCGCTTGCATCGTTCTGCCTGTTTCCCGCCTATATCAGCTTTCCTGCGCTGGTCGCTTTGGGCCGCGTACGTGACATGGCGTTGGCGATGGTGATCGCGTTGCCGCCCTGTTTTGCGATCATGTATTTCGCCTCTTTGTTCGGGCTGCATGCCATGGGTTATGGCCTGTTCCTGACAGGACTTATTCAGGCGTCTACAGTGTTGTGGTTCGTGCAGCGCCGTGTCGGGTTTACATTGGGCGACATGGGCAACGTCATAAGCCGCAGTGCGGCCGTTACTGTCGTCACCCTTGCCACGCCCGTGGCGATTGTCGCCTTCAGTGACAGCTGGGTGCAGATGGGCCCAACTGTCCTGATCCTGTCGATCCTGACGGCCGCATTGGGGTGGGGAATTGGCCTTGTACTGGCGGATCATCCCCTGCGCGCAGAGGTCATGACGATCGCCCGTAGTTTTCGCCGCCCCGTCCTGACCGCGCAGACACAAGAGGTCTGAACAATCCCGCCACAGGCGCGCCGTGCGTGTGCCAAACCGCCATGATCGCACCAATCAGACCAATATGGCCGCACGTCAAAATATGACGAGCGGCCCTTTGGCTGTCGCGTGCACATACTCAAATTTATGGAATGACTTCGCAGCTAGATCGATCCGGTGAAGGATCGCCACTGGTTATTCAGCCCTGTCAGTCTGTGACCGTGGCACTTGGTCACAACAGGCAAAGGCAGGTCGCGCAAATACGGCGGGATCTTATTGATCCCGCCGTATTTGCACTGCGCACCACGTTAATTCCGGTGTGCGTCAGCGGGCCAGCCAGTCATCTGATTTAGCAGATATGCTGCCTCTGTTCGGTTGGTCGCCTTTAGCTTGTGAAAGATGTGCCGGATGTGCACTTTGACTGTGCTTTCCCGCAAATCCAGTTCGTACGCGATAGTCTTATTCGCCGCACCACGCCGTAGGGCCTGTGCCACGGACAACTGACGGTCAGTGAACATTTCCATCACGACGCTGCTGCTTTCTGTCTGGGCCATCGAATTGCGCAACGCCATCAAGCTGGCACGCGACAGGAACGAAGCCCCGGCCACTGTCATACGCGTCGCCTCGATGATATCGGGGAAGTGAACGCAGGGCGGGATATAGCCGTCTGCGCCGCACTCTAGCGCCGTTATCATTGCGTCGACTTCTTCGCTGGCACCAAGGATCACCACAGGCACTAACTGCGCCTGAGCGACCAAACCACGCAATTCGGCACGTACTTCTTCGTCGGCCAAGGACTTCGAGCCGATGTTGTGCAGGATCACCTGGCGTTCGTCAGAGTTTCCGGAACTTGCACGCCAGTCCGAAATTGAACCAAAGCCAATGACGCGTGCAGACTCGCATTGTTGCTGTAGGCAGGCAACGAAACATTCCCTTTCAAGAGAGCGGTCGTCGATGACTGCGAACACCTCAAAAGCGGCGACATCGGCGGGTTTCGGCTTTTTTGTGCCTAATTGTGCAGCAGGCTTGATTTGGGACGGTTGATTTAATTTAATGTCGGTAACAGATGCCCGCATAACATTTTTGTTAGAGGACGAAGGTCTTTGCATATCACTATTCATCAAGGTTCTCCTAAATAGATATCCTAATACGTTTTAACTCGGTTACTGGGGAAGTAAGTGGCTCCCAAACGGCGCTACGACGAGACCTAACGTGTACCCCCGAAAATTGGGCGTTGGGTCCCGAAGTGACTTCCGACTATTCGTTCTGCCGCGCGGATTGCGCTTCGCAGAAAAGCTATTTACAGATCAATTTCTGTACAACGAAAGTAGCACATCGCCCTACACGCATGGAAGTTTATTCACTATCGACTATGGATTCTTAACCAAAAGTCTACCCAACGGAAGCATCAATTTGGATTTTTGCAACTATAGGGTGAAACCAATTCCTACTGCTTTTCCCTGAGGTGTTATAATTCGATGTATGGTGTTTTTTTGACCGAATCAGTCTCAGAGTTTGGATCTGAGGAACCAGTAGACACACATTCTAAATCGGCGATGTGTCAATGAGCCGTATTGTTCTGGTCGGACTAAGCGGAAACACGCTGGAGTTGTTGGACCTGATAACAGCTTCTTTTGAGATTGCTGCGATCCTCTCTGACAACCCGGATCATGCGCCGATTTTCGAAGGAATAGAGGTTACACCGCTTTCAAACGCGGGCGAACCGCGATTTTCCGATTGCCAATTCCTATTTCTGATCGGATCCGAAAAGTCTTATACGAAGCGGTCAGATATGATTGCGCGGATGGGAATTAAGGATAGAAGATTTACCACATTGACAGATCCTCGCGCTACTGTGTCTAGCCGCGCGAAGGTTGGACTTGGGTGCGTTCTGTCGACTGGCGTGACGATCATGGCGCAGGCCAAAATCGGCGACCATGTGCTGATCCTGCCGCAAAGTATCATCCACCACGACAGCCAGATCGGGCGGTGCAGTATCGTTGGATCGCATGTCACGATTGCGGGGAATGTCACGGTCGGGCCCAGCTGCTATATCGGCAGCGCCAGCGCGATCCGGAATGGCATAACAATTGGTGAGGGAGCTTTGATCGGCATGGGGGCGAATGTCGTTCGCGACGTGGCACCGGGGGCGATCATGGTGGGCAATCCCGCGCGGCCATTGGCCACGCGGGATCACAGTGCATCAGGACGCGACTGACAGCCGCAGCGGTTCTGTGCGAATGTGCCTGGTCCGGGACCGCATGGCGCGGCCCAAACTTTCGGCCACTTGTTCGACTTCTGACTGGGTCATCTGTGCGTAAAGCGGCAGCAATACCGTATGATCGCGGGCCGTTTCGGACTGCATCAGACGATGGCGACGCGGCACGTCACGCATGGCCTGCTCTAGATGCATGCACATGACGCCGCGGCGGGTTGTGACACCTTCGTCCAGAAGCGTTTGCATCAGATCGCGTTGATCGACCTCGGCATCAAGCGTTACCGCAAAGCTTTGCCAGTTCGATTTTGCCCAAACCGGTTCTTGCGGCAGGGTGATGCCGGGTACTTCTGCCAGCAACTCGCGATAATCGTCGCCGATGGCGCGACGCCGGGCCACGATCTCTGGCAGGCGGGTCAGCTGGACGCGCCCCACTGCGGCCTGTATATCGGTCATCCGGTAGTTATAGCCGGGGACCGGGTAATCCTCGAACACGACATCGGATGCGGCATGCCGCTGCGTGTCAGAGACAGACATCCCGTGTTGCCGCCACAACCTGAACTTGGCGTCAAGTGCAGCGTGGCGGGTCGTCAGCATGCCACCTTCGCCGGTCGTGATAACTTTGCGTGGGTGAAACGAAAAGCAGACCACATCACCATGCGCACGACCGATCCGCTGCCAGTCACCCATCATCCGGATCTCTGACCCGACGGCGCACGCGGCATCCTCGATCAATGCCAGACCGCGCTTTTGTGCGATCATTTGCAGGGCGGTCAGATCGCAAGGCATACCAATCTGGTGGACACACAGGATTGCACGCGTCTTGGGCGTGATCGCCTGCACGACACGTTCAGGGTCGATATTATAACCGCCGGCCTCGATATCGACAAAGATCGGCACCGCACCGCATTGGCGAATTGCGTTCGCACCTGCGATAAACGAATGGGACACGGTGATCACCTCGTCCCCCTCGCCTATGCCCATGCCCAGCAAGGCAAGATGCAGCGCAGTGGTGCAGTTCGAAACGGCGCAGGCATGCGGCGCGTCGACAAAGGCGGCAAAGTCCGCCTCGAACGCCGCGACCTGTGGGCCTTGGCTGACCCAACCGGATAGAACGGCGGCATGGGCCGCAGCGGCTTCTTCTTCGCCAAGCATTGGTTTTGCGATGGGGATCATGCCGTTACCTCCGGAATGCGTGTGTCCGCACGCTCTGATTGCCACCAATCGACCAATTCACGCAGTCCGCTGGACAGTGGGACTGTCGCCTCGAACCCTAAATCAGTGCGCGCTGCTGCGGCTGAACACAGTCGGCGCGGCACCGGGTTAATCGCGCGTTCTTCGGCGTGGGTCGGCACCAGATCGTTGCGATCCATGGCCTGCGATAGCAATGACGCAAGCTCTAGCAAGGATGTTTCCGTCTCGCTTCCGACGTTGTAGACGGTGTCGGTGACGTTGGCCTTTGCAGACAGGATGTTGGCGCGGGCAATGTCGCGCACGTTGATCATGTCCATCGTTTGCAGGCCGTCACCAAAAACGATCGGTGGCTGACCAGAGGCGATGCGTTCCATCCAACGGACCATGACCTCTGTATAGCGGCCATGAAGATCCATGCGGGGACCGTAGACGTTGAAGTACCGCAGGGCCACGTAATCCATGCCGTACATATCATTGAAGGACCGCAACATACCTTCACCAAAAGCCTTGGCCGCACCGTAAAGCGTTCTATTCGGATAGGCTGGTTCATCTTCTGTCGTCGGGAAATGCGCAGCCATCCCGTAGACAGAGGCCGAAGAAGCCATGACCACCTTGCGGGTGCCCGCCTTCAGGCAGTTCTGCAAAAGATCATAGGTGGCCTGCACCATGACGGACATCGCCTCGTCCGGTTCTGCGGCACAATGTGTGATGCGCAGGGCCGCTTGGTGAAAGACTGTATCGGTGTCTTTTACCAGTTCGGTCATCAGGTCCTGATCGCGGATGTCGCCTTCGACCAGCCGGACCCGACCGGATGCCATGGCTGTATCCAAATTGGACTTGCGGCCACGGATCATGTTGTCGACGACGATGATCTCGCTGCATTGCTCTTTTACCAGCAGGTCGACGATATGCGATCCGATGAAGCCGCTTCCGCCGGTCACCAATACGCGCTTGTCCCTTAGGACATCGGGGTGTTGCATCTGTAGTCTCCTTCAGGCGGTCAGGCGGGATGGCAAAGTCACAAGCCGGTTCACGGCATCGATGACAAAGTCGATGTCGCCAGCGCTCATGTCTGGGTGGATCGGCAGCGACAGGGTGCTTGCGGCGTAAGCTTCTGCCACCGGCAGGCGCCCACGTTCATAGCCCAGATCGGCGTGGGCTGGTTGCAGATGGACGGGCATCGGATAATGCACGTTCGTCGGTACCCCAGCTTGGTTCAGTTGCGTGGATAGTCCGACCGGATCTGTGGACCGGATTGCATAAACGTGGCCCACGTGATCGCGGCCAAAGGGACCTGCGGCGCGTTCGATTTCGGAAGACAGCCCGGCATGGTAGGCGTTCGCCACGGCCCGGCGGCGTTCGGTCCAGTCTTCTAGGTGGCGCAACTTCACGTCGAGCACAGCGCCCTGAAGGGCATCCATCCGAGTGTTGTAGCCTTCCATCACATGATTATGCCGTCCCCGCTGACCCCAATCGCGCAGGCAGCGCAGATTGTCGGCGAAAACCGGGTTGCTAGTGACGACAGCACCGCCTTCGCCGCACGCCCCAAGGTTCTTGCCGGGGTAGAAGCTGAAGCAGCCGATGTCGCCAAAAGCGCCAGCCCGCAGGCCGTCACGTTCAGATCCATGTGCCTGTGCGGCATCCTCAATCACCAGCAAGTCATAGTCGCGGGCAATTTTCAGGATCGCGGCCATGTCGGCTAGCCGCCCATGGAGGTGGACCGGCAAAATGACCTTGGTCCGGTCAGTGATGGCGTCCGGGATCAGCGTTGGGTCTATGCACCATGTGACCGGGTCGATATCGACAAAGACCGGTGTGGCCCCAGTGTAGCGGATCGCAGCAGTGGTCGCGACAAATGTCGTAGGTGTCGTGATGACTTCGTCACCCGGACCTACGCCAGCCGCCAACAGCGCCATGTGCAGCGCCGAGGTGCCGGTGTTGACCGCGACCGCCGACGACGTGCCGCAATATTGCGCGAAATTGGCTTCGAATTTTTCCACCGGTTCGCCAAGGATGTAATTACAGCTGCGCATGACGGACAGCACGGCGTCTTCCAGTTCTGGCGCGATGGCGCGGTACTGGGCTTTGAGATCAAGAAACGGGATCATGAGGCGACTTTCTTCTGGACAAGATCGACCGGGAATCCCCGGCGCTTGGTTGACAGGGTGGCCGCGGCAAGGATGTCCACGACCCGCAGGCCGCTGACGCCGTCGGTCAGGGGAATGGCGTTGGTCTGGATGCAGCTTGCGAATTCCTGCACCTCGCTCAGCAGTGCCTCTTTCGAGGACAACGCAGGCGAGTACATGTCACCGGTGCGGTAGGACACGAGCGACTCGTATCCTTCGGTCCCGGCAGACGCGCCGCTGTCGTAGACCTTGACCTTTTCACTGGTCTGCATGTCATCGTAGATGACCATTTTCTTGCTGCCGCCAATTACCGTCTGGCGGATTTTCACTGGGGCTAGCCAGTTGACGTTCAGGTAGGCCATCGCGCCATCGTCGTAATAGACGGACAGATGCGCCATGTTTGCTGGACTGCCCGCGATGCAGCTGGCTGCACTGGCGGACACAGCAACGGGCTGCGACGGCATCAGCCGATCAAGGATTGCGAAGTCATGCACCGCAAGATCCCAGATCACGTCCACATCGCGCTGAAAGATTCCAAGGTTCACGCGGGTGGAGTCGTAGTAGTAAAGATCGCCCAACTCGCCGCTATCGATGAGCGATGCTATTTTTTGAACAGCACCCGTATAGACGAAGGTGTGATCAACCATAAGGATAAGGTTGCGGCGCGCCGCCTCATCCACAAGTTGTGCCGCGCGTGCGGGGGTATCCGCCATTGGTTTCTCGACCAGCACATGCTTACCCGCCTTTAGGGCAGCCATGGCCATATCGAAGTGAGTATTGACCGGCGTGGCAATCATGACCGCATCAACTTTTGGGTCGTTGATCATGTCATAGATGTCGGCGGTCAGCCGGGCCGCGGGGTGATGTAGCGCCGCACGGGCACGTGCGGGCTCCATACGGTCTGCAATCATCTCGACCTTGGCACAGCCAGAGGCCGCAACGGCGCGGGCCAGGTTCGGCCCCCAGTATCCATATCCTGCAATGCCGATAGCGATCATGACGCTTCCCTTCCGCTTGCGATGCGCACGGTGGCGCTTTGCTGCTGTTTGATTTGGCGGGCTGGGTTGCCAGCGACGGTGGTTCCGGGGGCCACATCGCGGGTCACAACGGACCCTGCCCCAATCACTGCACCTGCCCCAATGGTGATGCCGCACAGGATGGTGGCGTTCGACCCGATAGCGGCGCCACGTTGCACGAGGGTATCCAGACACTCCCAATCGTCGCTGCCCTTTAGGCTGCCGTCGGCGTTTGTGCTGGCCGGGTACATGTCATTCGTGAACATCACCCCGTGACCGACAAAGACCTCGTCCTCTAGCGTGACCCCTGTGCAGAGAAAGCTATGAGACGAAACCTTGCAGCGTTCCCCAATCACAACTCCGGACTGAATTTCGACAAATGGTCCGATGCGGCTGTCTGCTCCAATGCGGCAGCCGTAGAGATTTACAAGTTCCGCTTGGGGTATCCCTACGCCGTGCCCAATTTCACAATTTGTGATTGGCAATTTGAAGCTCCTCGAAAAGACGTGGCCTTACCGGCCTTTGAAGTTGATTGTGGTGTTGAGGTGATCCTGTGCATCACAGGGCCTTGAGTGAACCGGGTATTCCGGTGGTGGGCCTATGCACATCGGCGCAGCCGGGGGCAGTCCCGCCCCGACCTTCGGACTATGACCATCACCTTTCGGATGAGGGCCAGACCTGCTCCTGTCCGCGGGGAGGGCAAAAATCGATCAATAAGAGGTCTGGCCTCCGGCGGAGGGCATGATTCCTTCGGCAGGCCGTAACTGCCAGTGGTACCCCGCCTATGGACGTCCGAAAGGCGGCAATCCGTTGCCGACGGCGGACCTGCTGAAATAAGCGGCAAAATGCCTGCGCAGAATTCCGCCCAGCCCACGCCAGTCGATGATTGGGCGCATTAAAGTGCTAAGCGGCCCCGCCAGCACAGAAATAAATTCAGTTTATAGAATTTAAACATAAGCGGAAATCACCACAGGCGGCTAGGCCGGTGAATTTACGCTCAATTTCAGCAGCTAGATGGTGACTGACGGCTCCCTCTCTTAGAAGGGCCGAAGTCAAGATCACCGTCATTAGTAAGTTGTTATCCAGTCCACCCGTAATGCAGACCCTGTCGACAATGAACGGGTCTCGTTTCATGAATTTGGAGAATCCAAGATGACACTATACTACGTCGCCACAACCGGGAATGATGGCGCCTCCGGCTCCGCCACAACACCCTGGCGGACGATCTCGCAGGCTTTGAACGCGAACCTGCAACCCGGGGACGAAATCGTTGTACGTGCGGGCACCTACAACGAAGCCCTCAATATCAACAAAGGCGGATCCGCCGCCGGTGATATCATTTTGCGCTCTGAAGTGCCCGGCGAGGCAAAGCTTCAGGCGACAAGCGGATATAACGCGATTAGCGTGAACGCGAACTACGTCACCATCGATGGCTTCGACATTCAGGGGAATGGCGGCGACGGGATCGAGGCGAATAGCGTCCACCACATCAGCATCCTGAACAACACGGTTCACGACAACGGTGAATCCGGTATCCAGTTCAACTATTCCGAATTCATTCGCGTTGAAGGTAACGAAACCTACAACAACGCCTCTGATGGGTGGTTTTCGGGGATTTCAATCTATCAGAACCGCAATGTGTCCGGTGATACAACGTCTGAAGGTTTCCGGACCATCATCCGTAACAACGTCACCCATGACAACGTGACCTATTCCGGCGAGCATACGGACGGGAACGGCATCATCATTGATGACTTCCAAAGCACGCAGACAAGCGGCTACCCGAACTATATCTACCCGACATTGGTCGAGGGCAATATCGCCTACGGCAATGGTGGCAAAGGTATTCAAGTTACGTGGAGCGACTACGTCACTGTGACTGGCAACACCGCCTATCACAACAACGTCGACATGCAGAACGGTGGCACGTGGCGCGGCGAGATTTCGAACGCCCAGTCCAGCAACAACACCTTCGTCAATAACATCGCCGTGGCTGATCCTGAGATCAATTCGAACAACACCGCGATTGATAACAACTCTTACGGTGGCTACAGCAACGACAACGTCACGTGGGAAAACAACGTGGTCTACAATGGCCGCGCCGGCGTTTTGTCTGTCAGCAACGACGGCAACAACAGCGTTCCAACTGCGTCTGACGGCAACTTGATCGGTGTGAACCCCCAGTTCGTCAATGCAGCTGCCGGCAACTTCGAGCTTGCGTCCAACTCTCCGGCCATTGACGCAGGACAGAGCGGTGCAAACGTTTCGAACATCGACAATGACGGCGATGCTCGCGTGTCCGGGCAGATCGATATCGGCGCTCAGGAAAGCGGTTCCGCACCCGTTGTTCAACCGACCCCCGTGCCGACCCAGCCCGATGTGACCCCCACGCCGGCACCTTCCGAACCGGTCGTCACGCCCGAGCCTACACCAGCCCCTGACCAGCAGGGTAGCACCTTCCAACTTTTCGATACGACACAGACACCGCAGCTGGCAGCCGAAAGCGACGTGAATTCCGTCGAACTGGGTATGCGTTTTACCGCAGACGTTGACGGCAGCGTCAGTGCTTTGCGGTTGTACCGTGGTGAGGGTAACACAGATACCCTGCCTGCAACCCTTTGGGATGCCAGCGGCAACAAAATCGCCACCGCCAGCTTTACCGATACCGGCAAGGCCGGTTGGCAAGAAGTTGCACTGGACTCTCCGGTCTCTCTATCTGCCGGGGAAAAATACACCGTTTCTTACAATGCGCCGAACGGTGGCTATGCGGTCACGCAGGGCTATTTCGCGACAGCAGAAGATGCAGGCCCGGTGTCCGTATCTAAAGGGGCTGGCGTCTATCAGTACGGTAACGACGCTGCTCTGCCGACGCAAAGCTATGACAACAGCAACTACTGGATCGACGTTGTCCTGACAGAGGGCGCAGCCGTACCGCAGCAGGACATCGCAGAACCTACGCCCGTTGCACTAACACCCACAGCCCCTGCCCCGGTTGAATCGGCACCAGTTGTTGATCAGGATGCGGCAGGTGATCCCATCGGCGCAGCTGGCGTCGTGACGATTGACCAAACGGATGCAAATAACTGGCACAACGTGGTCTTCGGTGCGACGTTGCAGGACGCGTCAGTTGTCATGGGTCCGATGACGTTGAACGATGGCACTCCCGCTACTGTGCTGGTGCGTAACGTGACCGACACCGGCTTTGACTACCGCATCGCAGAGTGGAACTACCTTGACGGTGTCCACGGGGCCGAACAGATCAGCTGGCTTGCGATCGAATCCGGCACCCACATCATGGCCGACGGCCAAGTCATCAGTGCCGGGTCCACCAGCGCTGGCGGTTACAACACAACGGTCGATTTCGACGCAGCGAGCTTTGACTTCGCACCAGTTGTGCTGACGCAAGCTGAATCGGTTCGGCGCGGTGTTGTCGCGACCGAACAGGTCCATAACGTGTCCGCAGACGGCTTTGACGTCTCTTTGACCCAACAGGAAAGCATGCAGGGCCAAAGGGTGTCGGGCAACGTGGATTGGATTGCGATGTCCGAAAGCGCATCCGGCATCCATACGGGGACGATCAATGGTATGACCCATACTGGCGGCAGTGCCGACGTGTCGGGTCATGTTTCCTCTGATCAGTTTGTCTTCATTGCGGATGCGCAGACGACGAACGGGTCCGATCCGACTGTCCTGCGCACGACCAGCATGACCGAAGATCGGGTGAACTTCTATCTGCAGGAAGAAACCTCGCAGGATGCGGAAGTCTTGCACACAGCCGAGGATATCGCATTCGTCGCTATGGATGCTGGCCTGATCTATACCGACAGCGTCTTCGGTTAAGGATCAGTTCTGACATACACATGACAAGACGCCCGGCACTCAACTGCCGGGCGTCATACGTTTCAGCAGCAGACCAGCCCGGTCGGTTTGGTCGACCGCCCACATGGGTGACATCGTGGTGGTCTTCAGCATGGAATGGGTGACCCGCCTGCCGAACGGATGATCCCCTAGCCCTCGAATGCCTCGATGACATGTACCTTCTGTTACGTAGGTGCGCCCTGCATTCTCGCGCAGAATGACATCTCCGTCAGAGGGCTGCGCCCCTGAGTCATTTCTAGGGGAAGATGCATCATGGTCGACAATGCAATCGTGATCGAAAATCAAAAGCAGGGTGTTGCTCGTGCAATCTGGGACGCCCCGGTCAATTATACGATCGAAGGGTTCACGACGGACTTTAGCGTCGATCAGGGCGAGACGGTCAGTTTCAAGATCAACGTGGACACGGCAGCCGGAACGGATGTGCCTTACCATGTCGAAATCTACCGCATGGGCTATTACGGCGGTGCAGGGGCTACGCTCGTTACCACGTTGACCGGCCTGACGGGTAGCTTGCAGCCAGATCCTATTACCGATGCGCGGGGTGTCGTCGATGCTGGCAACTGGGCTATCTCTGCCACTTGGGATACGCCGGTAGATGCGACCTCTGGCGTCTATCTTGCACGGCTTGTGCGCGACGATACGGGTGAATCCAACCAAGTACCCTTTATCATTCGCGAAGATGCTCTGCGCGAAGACGGCACCCGCAGCGATATTGTCATGCAGACTTCTGACACGACGTGGCAGGCCTATAATGGTTGGGCTGGCAATAATGGCGTCGTCGGTGGCAATTTTTACGGTGGTGCCAACCTGAACTTCGTGCCGCCCCCAGATGCCAGCCCGCTTGGGGCTGAACGGGCATTTGGCGTATCTTACAATCGACCCATCATTACACGCGACGGCACCAGTTTTGCTTCTGGCCCACAGGATTATCTGTTTGGCGCGGACTATGCCGCGATCTACTGGGCTGAAAAAGAAGGTTACGACATCAGCTATATCTCTGGCGTCGATACTGACCGTCTGGGGGCAGCAGCGCTGTTGGGGCACAAGGCCTTTATTTCTTTGGGCCACGACGAGTACTGGTCCGGCGATCAGCGGTTGAACGTAGAAACCGCCCGCGACGCGGGCGTGAACCTGTTGTTCTGGGGGGCGAACGACATCTACTGGAAGACCCGGTATGAGCCAAGCATCGATGGTACCTTCACGGATTATCGCACACTCATTACCTACAAAGAGACTTGGGGCAATTTCAGCCCGACGGCGAGTGCCGCTGATTACGCAAACCTCGACCCGAACGAGAATTGGACCGGTACGTGGCGCGATACGCGCTTTGTGGATGCGGTGGATGCCGAAGGAAATCTGATTGCCATTGGTGCGCGCCCCGAAAATAGCCTGACCGGGCAGTTGTTTGTGGGCGACGGCAACGTGTCAGATGTGCCGATCACGATCCCGGACAGCCTGTCCGGCCTGCGGCTTTGGCGTGATACGAGTGTGGCGGCAGGTGGCACAACAGAGCTGTCACCGGGTATCGTCGGCTACGAATGGAACGCAGCAGTTGTCGATGAAAACCGCCCCGCCGGATTGATCTTGCTGTCGCAGACAGTGGTGGACTGGCCAAACCTATTAGTCGATGTGGGCAGTCGAACCGCGCCCGGCACCGATACCCACAGTCTGTCACTATACCGTGCCGAAAGTGGCGCGCTTGTCTTTGCCGCCGGCACGGTTTTTTGGAGCTGGGGTCTAAGCGACGAACACGATTCTTCACCCTACGGCGGGCAAATGGAAAACCTTGCTTTGAAGCAGTTCACGGTGAACTTGCTGGCAGATATGGGCATCCAACCCGGCGTCGCCGATGCAATCCTGACATCGCACGGGCTGGTCCGCGCTACCGCGTCTACTGACACTGTCCATGCTACCGCAACCATCGACGTTATACCCGATAGCGTCGTCGCACGAGACACTTACCTGCTGACCGGCACGGCAACCGACGACGATGGCAACCCACTAACCGCCGACGGTCAAGTTGCCATGGTCGAGATTTCATTCGACGGCGGACTAACATGGCGGCCCGCCACAGGTCATTCCAGCTGGAGTTACGAGTGGACACCGACCGCCGAAGGCGCAGTCACCATCACCGTTCGGGCCATCGATGACAGCCTCAACTTGCCCACCGGTGCGATACTTGCCTCCGACACGGTGACTGTAACCCCCGCACCTATCCCCGAATTTTCATCCATTTTCGCTGAAGCCCCGGTCACGACAGCGGCCACTTCCGAAGGCGCTTCGCTAGAACTTGGCGTTCGTTTTACCGTGACAGAGGCCGGGCGCATTACAGAATTGCGCTATTTCCGCGGTGACGCCGATGCGGGCGATACGGATGTGCGTGCCGGTCACCTTTGGTCCCCCGATGGTACGCTGCTTGCGACCGCCACCTTCACATCCGCACCCGGAGAAGCGGGTTGGCAGACCGCAGCCCTTGATGCGCCCATCGTCGTTTATGGCGGAGAGACGTACACCGCCTCCTATCATACAGAAGATTTCTATGAGGCCACCGGCGGCTTTTTCGTCTCTGATCTTAGCAATCCATCCGGGCAACTGACGACGCCCGGGGTGAACAACGGTGTTTACGCCTACAATGCCGCTGCGGTGCTACCGTCAAGCAGCTTTAATGGAGCGAATTATTGGGTCGATGTGACCTACGGCATTGGTGTGCCGGGTAATGCAGCGCCGGTTTTGACGAGCCCAACCGCAATATCGATGAACGAAAATAGAAGTTTCGTTGCGACATTGGCCGCAACCGATGCGAACAACGATACGCTGATCTATGCCATCGTAGGCGGCGCGGATGCTGCACTGTTTTCGATCGATGCGCAAAGTGGCACGCTCTTTTTTACCACGGCGCCAGACTTTGAAAACCCGACCGACGCGGGCGCCGACAACGTATACGACGTGATTGTCAGTGTTACAGACCGCATCGCCGATCCGGTGACAGCCAGTCTTCAGATCAGCGTTACTGATGTGGACGAGACTGGCCCTAACCAATCAGTGAACTCTTTGTTCAATGGCATCACCGTGGCGGCACCAACTGCCTCTGACGGGACGCCGGTAGAGTTGGGTGTGCGGATTACTCCGACGCAGGACATCTCAGCGACAGAGTTGCGCTATTACCGGGCCACCGGGGACGCCGACGACACGGATGTCCGTGACGGCCATCTGTGGGATGCGTCCGGCAATCTGATTGCGACGGCGACCTTCTTTTCTGTCCCCGGTGAATCAGGTTGGCAGACAGCCACGTTGTCGGAAGCCATCACGCTTGATGCGGGCCAAACTTACACGGTGTCGTACCGTACACAGGACAACTACATCGCGACCAACGGCTACTTTGCCACGGCGCAAAGTGACGATGGCAACAATGTGACTGCGCCTGCCGGTGCCAATGGCGTTTATGCTTACGGCTCTGCGCTTACGCTTCCGACGGGTAGCTATGGGTCCAGCAACTACTGGGTTGATCTTGGCTTTACTGTGATCGAGGGCATCCCGAACGCGGCGCCGGTGTTTACCTCTGCCAGCACTTTCGGCCTTGCAGAAAATACGCGTGCCGTTGGCGTCATCAGCGCGACAGACGCGGACGGCGATGCATTCGAATTTAGCGTTGCGGGTGGTGCCGACGCGTCGCAGTTCAGTCTTGATCGCACGACAGGAGAGTTGTCCTTTATCTTCGCACCGGATTTTGAAGATCCAACAGACGCAGGCGGCGACAACGTCTACAATCTCCTCGTTGCAGCCGCGGACGGAAACGGTGGCCGCACGACGCAGGCAATCCAAATCAACGTCGAAAATGTCAGCGGCATCCTTGATGTCTCGGACCAAGGCACCCTTTTTGCCAACGGACAGACACCGGCCCAGGCCGTGACAAACGACCCCTCCACCTACGAATTGGGCTTGCGCTTTACTGCATCGGTGGACGGGTTCGTGG
Organism: Loktanella sp.; assembly: GCA_024635625.1. GTDB lineage: Bacteria > Pseudomonadota > Alphaproteobacteria > Rhodobacterales > Rhodobacteraceae > Loktanella. Next base: position 77,993 of record JAGXIQ010000084.1, read on the forward strand.
ACGAACTGCGCTATTTCCGCGGTGCAGGCGACGCGCTGGATACCGACGTGCGCACGCTTACGCTTTGGTCCGACACAGGCACGGCCTTGGCCACTGCAACGGTCCAGTCCAACCCGGGAGAAACCGGCTGGCAGATCGCCAGACTGGACGCCCAAGTTGCTGTCACGGCGGACACTGTCTATGTCGCTTCTTACGGCACGACCCAGAACTACGTGGCCACCGGCGGCTACTTTGCGACAGGCCAAAGTGGGCCGGACGATTTCATCTTTGCACCTGGCGGTAACAACGGTGTCTTTGCGTCTGGTGCGACGGGTATCTTCCCGACTGCCAGCTACAACAGCACGAACTATTGGGTCGATGTAAACTTCATCCCCGATATCCCGGATAGCCCCATATTCGAGGCCGGTATCATGGCGCAGGGGTCTGATGCATTAATGATTTAACGCTGCCATGCGTCGCCGCGCAGCTATCGCGCGGCGACGCATGAACCAAAGCGGCTTTTACGCCAAAATCCGCTTTGCTTGAGAACAATGCCATCTGATCACCCGCTTGCGGTGGTACAGCGAACAGATCAGTCCGAAGGGGTGGCAGGCTGCGATCCAAACCCAGCCGTCGTGTCGCCAGCCTAAAGCGCTGTTGCAGCAGGCGCGCCCATTCGCCCTGACCGGTCATACGAGTCCCGAATTCTGGGTCGTAGTCCAGCCCGCCGTGCAATTCGCGGACGCGCGCCATAACGCGGGCGGCCCGGTCCGGGTAGGCTTCTGCCAGCCAATCACGGAACAACCCCGAGACTTCTCTTGGTAGGCGCAGCACAATCGAAGATGCGGCCACTGCGCCCGCATCTGCCGCCGCATTCAGGATCGCCTCCAGTTCGTGATCAGTAAGCGCTGGCACAACAGGAGAAACCATAACCCGGACTGGTATCCCAGCCTCTGACAATGTGCGAATCGCCCGTAATCGCACCGCAGGTAGGGGCGCCCGAGGTTCCATCGCGCGGCTGGTAGCCGAATCCAGCGTCGTGACAGAAATGCCGACCCGCACCAGCCCCTTTGCGGCCATGGGGGCAATGATGTCGATATCGCGGGTGATCAGCGCACCCTTGGTGATGATCGCAACCGGATGATTGTGGTCTGACAAAACCTGCAAAAGGCCACGCATGATTCGCCGGTCACGCTCGATCGGTTGGTAAGGATCCGTATTCGTCCCGATGGCGATTGTCCGCGGCACGTAGCCCTTCGCCCGCAATTCGCGTGCAAGCACTTGCGGCGCTTGGGGCCGGGCAATCAACTGTGTTTCGAAATCCAGACCCGGCGATAATCCCAGATAAGCGTGGCTAGGACGCGCATAGCAGTAAATGCAGCCGTGTTCGCACCCGCGATAGGGATTGATCGACCGGTCAAACGACAAATCGGGAGAGGTGTTTTTTGAAATGACTTTTCGCGGCACCTCGTCACTGACTTGTGTGCGCAACACGGGCAATTCGTCATCCGTCGACCAGCCGTCATCGACCCCTTCGCGCGTTAAACGATCAAAGCGCACATCGGGGTTGTCCACCGCAGCGCGGCCCGGCGTACGAAAGCGTGGAGGGGTGTCGAATTCCATGGCCCGAAAGTAGAACAAATAAGGAACTCAGACAAGCCTGCGTCGGTCTGCCCCTGCCGAAGGTCGCAATTTGTCGCGTCGCTCTCTGGGCAAAGGCGCATAGCGAAAGTACAAACACGTCAATGCCGCTCCATAAGGATCACCCCATGTCGGACGACGACGAAATCATCCTCTCTGAACTGAATGACGAAGACCTTGTCGCCCAGATGTTCGACGACCTTTATGATGGTATGAAGGAAGAGATCGAGGAAGGCGTGAACATCCTGATCGGTCGCGGCTGGCAACCCTACCGGGTCCTGACCGAAGCACTGGTTGGCGGCATGACCATCGTTGGTGCCGACTTCCGTGATGGGATCCTTTTTGTGCCAGAGGTGCTGTTGGCTGCCAACGCGATGAAGGGTGGCATGGCCATCCTAAAGCCGCTGCTGGCTGAAACTGGCGCACCGACTATCGGTAAGATGGTGATCGGCACCGTCAAAGGCGACATCCATGACATCGGTAAAAACCTTGTTGGCATGATGATGGAAGGTGCCGGTTTTGAGGTCGTAGACCTTGGCATCAACAATGCTGTCGACGGGTACATCGACGCGTTGCTGTCAGAAAAAGCTGATATTCTTGGTATGTCCGCCCTGCTGACCACGACGATGCCCTATATGAAGGTTGTCATTGATACGATGATCGAAAAAGGCATGCGCGAGGATTACATCGTGTTGGTTGGAGGTGCGCCGCTGAACGAAGAGTTCGGCAAGGCGATCGGCGCCGACGCCTATTGTCGCGACGCCGCTGTGGCCGTGGAAACGGCCAAAACGTGGATGGCCCGTAAACACAATCGTGCGAGCGCAGGCTGATTTGCATTAGCATTTAAGGGATTCGTACTGGACAGGTGCACGGGTTTAGCCCAGCCTCCCACTCATTCGGATGGAGGATCATTATGCGCATCGGACCATTCCTATGGTTGATACTGGCCGTTCTTCTGCTTTCGGGCGTGACCGTCTGGTTGGCGAACATCTCGGGCATGCTAGCTCTGTTGCCGGCGATGAGTGCCGTGCTGCTGGTTCTGACGATTCTGATACGTCGCGCCCAGTAGATCAGACATTGACTGACATTGGTCTGCTGCCGCAAGGCGGCGGACGCGTGCTATTGCTAGCATGCGGTGCGATCGCCCATGAAATCCTAGCGATCCGTGCAGCAAACCGCTGGGATCATCTTGATCTGCAATGCTTGCCAGCGATTTACCATAATCACCCGGAACGGATCGTTCCCGCGATCCGCGCGGCGGTTATCGCGCGACGTGCGGATTACGACAGGATTTTCGTGGTCTACGCCGACTGCGGCACCGGTGGCTTGCTGAAAGCGGCCTGCGACGAGCTTGGCGTGGCGATGATCGCGGGTCCGCACTGCTATAGTTTTTTCATGGGGAACGAGGCGTTCACGCAGGCGGATGACATGACCGCCTTCTATTTGACCGACTTCTTAACCCGCCAATTTGACGCCTTCGTCTGGCGCCCGTTGGGCTTGGATCGCCATCCACAGCTGCGCGACACGTACTTTGGGAATTACACCAGTCTGATTTACCTGGCCCAAACCGATGACGCGGTGCTGACGGCAAAGGCCGAAGCTATCGCAAAACGCATGGGCCTTGCCTTCATTCGCCGCGCAACGGGCTACGGTGATCTTACCTCTGCCCTCGCACAGGCCTGATCGGTACGATCGTTTGGGGCGCTGGCTGGGCCGCAACCCGGTGCCTACGTCGCTGCTGCGACGCCGCGAATCCGCTCTACCATCGCGCGCAGCCCGTTGGACCGCTGTGCCGACAAATGATCCGTTAGTCCCAGCCGTCCAAGTTCCGCGCCCGCGTCGATCTTGGTGACCTGACCCACGGGTACGTCGTTATAAAGCGCCCCAAGGATCGCCACCAAGCCGCGCACGATCATCGCGTCACTGTCACCGCGAAAGTGAAACACACCGTCTGACGGGGCTGCTACCAGCCAAACTTGCGACGCGCAGCCATCGACTTTGGTTGCTGGCACCTTCAATGCATCCTCTAGTGGCGGCATGGCCTTGCCCATGTCAATCACGTGACGATAGCGATCTTCCCAGTCATCCAGAAAATCGAAGGTTTCGATGATCTCTTCAAAAGCTTCGGTCGCCATTGCGCGCACTCCTTTTACTTTGTTCCGATCTAGGCACACACACGCCAAAGGTCCAGCCACAGGCACTTTTCAGGCCGCGGCAATTCGGCTAGGTCTAATGTGACATCGTGAAAGGCTTGCCATGCGTTCCGCCCTGCCCCTGATTCTGATCGCAGCCCTCGGCACCACTGGTTGCGCCCGCATAGCCGAATCGCGGCTGAACCCGCTGAACTTGTTCAAAGGCAACGGCACGGTCCAGCGTGATGCTGACGGTAATGTGCCCCCATTGGTGACCCAGCAAGAATTAGCCAGGCCTATTGACCGTCGCACCCTGATTGCCACCGTCGATGTGGTCGAAGTTGATCGCATGCCCTCTGGCGTCGTTGTGCGTGCGACAGGTCAAGCCGCCGGCCAAGGGTTCTATAACGCGCAACTTGTGCCCGTATCCAATGCCGATGGCGTGCTGCGGATGGAGTTTCGTGTGCAGCCCCCCGCGACGCAAGTGGCTGGAAGGGTTCAGCAAATCACTGCCGCACGTGTCGTCGATGCGTCGGATCTGCGCGGTATCACGCAGATCGTCGTGCAGGGCGCGCAGACGGGTCGCAGCGTCCCGCGTTAACGCGGGACGGTTATGACGCGCTGACCGTCCACGGCCAGTGCGACTTTTCCCTGTGTCAGCAACAAAGCGTCACGACCAAACACCTCGTTCCGCCAGCCTTTCAGCGCCGGAATATCGCGCTGTCCAGCGGCAAGCAAATCCAGATCACCAGAAGACGCTATCAGCTTTTGCGCCACATCTTCTTGATCTGATTTCGCTTTTAGCAGCACACGCAGCATGTCTGCGATCGCTGGGTTCACCTGCAGCTTTTCGCGGCTTAGATCCGGCTTTGGAAGTTTGTCATTCGGCACAGCCAGCCCGTCCTTCACCGCCTTCAGGATGCCATCCGCAATTTCGCCCCGCCGCGCTTCGCGCAACAACAGGCGTAACCGCCCAAGATCAGCCTCGTTGGCAGGCTTGGAACTGGCAAGTTCTACCAGCGCATCGTCTTTGAACACCCGACTGCGCGGCACGTCCTTGGTCTGCGCATAGATTTCGCGGAACCGGGCCAACTCGCGCACGATTCCAAGGAAGCGGCCAGAGTTGGTCCGCGTCTTCACCTTCTCCCACGCTGTAGCGGGATCGGTAACATAAGTGGCCGGATCGTTCAGCACGGCCATTTCTTCGGTGACCCATTTCTGCCGTGCCGTTGTTCGCAGCCGATCTGAAAGGTATTCGTAGATGTCGCGCAGAAAGGTCACATCACCAACCGCATAGGTTTTTTGCGCGTCCGTCAGCGGGCGGCGTGACCAATCGGTAAAGCGGCTGGATTTGTCGACGCCGTCCTTGCAGATCTTGCGGACCAGCGTCTCATACCCGGCTTGATCGCCAAAGCCGCAGACCATCGCCGCGACCTGCGTGTCGAATAACGGGCTTGGGATAAGCTGAGCGTCGACCCAGAAAATTTCCAGATCCTGACGGGCGGCATGAAATACTTTGACTACCCCTTCGTCACGGAACAGATCGTACAGCGGTTCAAGCGACAATCCATCGGCGAGCGGATCAACCAGCACCTCGTCATGGCCACCGTCATCCTGCCACGCCAGCTGCACAAGGCAAAGCTTTGCATAATAGGTCCGTTCCCGCAGGAATTCCGTATCGACGGTGACATAGGGCCGCTTGGCGGCTTCGGCGCAAAACTGGGCCAGCGCCTCGGTCGTGGTAATAGTCTGCATGAAAGCCTTGTTCATCTGGGCCCGCGGGACGCGGTGTAGTTGTGATAAGCGATCCCGCTGCCCTTGAAAACCCTAGGTGTCCAGCATCACCGGCGTGCGGTCGCCCGCCAGATAGCTGCGCAGGACCAGCGGATACAGACGGTGTTCCAATGGAAGCAACCGTTCAGCCAATGTTTGCGGCGTATCACCGGGCCGCACGTCCATCCGCGCCTGTCCTAAAATAGGTCCATCGTCCAGGTCGGCGGTAACTTCATGGACTGTGCAGCCGTGCTGCGCATCGGCTTCATCCAATACGCGTAAATGGGTGTGCAAGCCTTTGTATTTTGGCAATAAAGATGGGTGAATGTTCACCATGCACCCGGCCCATTTCCTTGTGAAACCCGGCGTCAGGATGCGCATGAAGCCGGCAAGGGCGATCACGTCAATCCGCGCCTCTTCCAGCACCTCCTGCAAGGCTGCTTCGAACGCAGGACGGTCCTTTGGGTAGTCCCGATGATCGACAACTGCAGTTGGGATTTTCAAGGCATTTGCCTTTAACAGCCCACCGGCACCCGGATCGTTAGAGATCACAAGCCGTGGCCGCCCCGGGTGATCCCCAGTCATATCCTTCGCAAGGGCCACCATATTGGAGCCCCCGCCAGAGATAAGAATGCCGACCCGTTTCACTTCAGGTCGCCAGTATAATGCACGCCTGCACCCTCGACGATGCGACCAAGGCGATGCACAGTCTCGCCCTGCTCTGTCAGCAATGCGGCAAGTGCGTCGGCCCGGTCTGCAGCTACCACCAGCACCATGCCAATCCCCGCATTGAAGGTCTTTAGCATTTCAGGCGTTGTGATTCCGCCGACCTGCGCCATCCAACCAAAGACTGGCGGCAGCGCCCAAGACGACAGATCAATCTCGCAGGCCAGATCGTCGGGCAGCACGCGCGGTATGTTTTCTGTCAGGCCACCGCCGGTGATATGGGCCAACGCATGCACGCCGCCCGCACGAACGGCCGCTAGCGCTGGTTTAACATACAGCCGCGTCGGCGTCAGCAGTGCCGCACCTAGGGGGCCGTCACCAAATGGTGAATCGTCAGACCACGACAAACCAGATGCTTCCACGATGCGCCGTACCAGCGAATACCCGTTGGAATGCACGCCATCACTGGCAAGACCCAGCAGGACGTCGCCAGCTGCGACCCCAGCGGGCAAATCTGCCCCCCGTTCCATCGCACCGACCGCAAAGCCTGCAAGGTCGAAGTCGCCACCATGATACATGCCCGGCATTTCTGCCGTTTCGCCACCGATCAGCGCACAGCCAGAGGCTTCGCAGCCTGCCGCGACACCTTCGATGATGCGCGTCGCTGCATCAAGTTCCAGCTTGCCGGTCGCAAAATAATCAAGGAAGAAAAGGGGTTCTGCGCCCTGACACACTAAATCATTAACGCACATTGCGACAAGATCGATGCCGATGGTGTCCACGTTGCCGGTATCAATAGCGATCCGCAGCTTGGTCCCGACACCGTCGGTTGCCGCCACAAGGATCGCATCGATATAGCCCGCCGCCTTCAGATCGAACAGCGCGCCAAAGCCACCAAGCCCCGCCATCGTGCCACTACGCTGCGTCCGTTTAGCGGCAGGCTTGATCCGTTCGATTAATTCATTGCCCGCATCGATGTCGACGCCTGCGGCTGCATAGGTCAATCCGTCTTGTGTCATGTCGCGATCCCCAAATAGGCCCGTCCAAGAAGGCCCTTCACCCGTTCCCCGCGCGATACCCCAAGCCTGCGCTTGGTGCAACGCCGCAACATGTCGATGACCTGCGCGAAAAGCCGCCGATCGCATGAAACCTTTTCAAGGTCGCGGCGTTACTCTTACATGATGATACACCGCATGATCCCACTGCTTGTCCTTCTCGCAACCCCTGCCGTAGCAGAGGTTGTGCCGATGTCGCATATGCCGATGGATGAGGGCCCGTGGATCGACGTTCCAGAAGGCGTGACTTACGACACCGCGCCGCCGAGCTACGATGATATTGTCGCAATGGCCAATTTGGACGGCGACCCCACGATCATTTCCGATAAAGAGCGTGAAATGATCGCCGTGCTGTCACAGGTCCTCGGCTCTTCGCCAATCACGAACTGACCCCTTGACCCCACGCACGCGTCGGCTATTCCTGACCACAGCGGGCCTGTAGCTCAACGGTTAGAGCAGAGCGCTCATAACGCTTTGGTTGCGGGTTCAAATCCTGCCGGGCCTACCAAATCACCGCTACACTCAGCCGATATGCAGCCGGCTAATACCAACCTGCGCGGATCAGAACTCCTTAGCCCATTGGCGGTGTCCGATGGAGATGATGCGCTCAGGGATGCTGATCAGCTTATTCCATGCATCACAGCAATGATCGACGATTTCC
>JAGXIQ010000085.1 GCA_024635625.1 Loktanella sp.
AAAGCAGTTCGCCGACGCCATCCTTGCATTCATGCGTGAAACCATCCCGCAGGAATGGACGAAATTCCGCGACAAGGTATCAGACAACTTTCGCGTCATAACCCACGAGAACTTTCGGGTTTTGAAGTAGGCGCAGTATAACAAACCATTAACGCATCCGAGGGCGAAGCCTTATTGTTTTTTCTGTCCTTCGATGCGCTTTGCTGCAAGATCACGTGCGATATTGAAGGCACCCTGAATTTTATCACGTTCGCGGGTCCAGTCCTGCATGACGACGATCTTGTTGTCACGCACCTTGGCTTGCCCCTTATAGTCACCGATGAAATCCACAAGCCCGGCCGGATTAGCAAACTTGTCTTTGTGAAAGCGGATCGTGGCGCCTTTTGGCCCTGCATCCAATTGGCCGATTCCGGCCTTCTTGCACATGGCTTTGATCCGCACGACCAGCATCAGTGTATTCACTTCGCGCGGCAGACTGCCGAAACGGTCAATCAGCTCTGCGGCGAAGCCTTCCAATTCCACCTTGGTCGTCAGATCCGACAAGCGGCGATAAAGACCGAGGCGCACATCAAGATCTGGCACGTATGTTTCGGGGATCAGGACCGGCACACCAAGGTTGATCTGTGGCGACCATTCGCCATCGTCCTGCAAGCCCTCTGCAGCACCAGAACGGATCGCATTGATCTGATCCTCCAGCATTTGCTGGTACAACTCGTACCCAACTTCACGCATCTGTCCGGACTGCTCTTCGCCCAGCAAGTTGCCCGCACCCCGAATGTCGAGGTCTTGGCTTGCAAGTGTAAAGCCAGCACCAAGGCTGTCGAGGCTCGCCAATACGCGGAGCCGCTTTTGAGCCGTATCGGTCAGTTTCTGGCGTGGCATTGTGGTCAGATAGGCATAAGCGCGGGTTTTGGACCGACCAACGCGCCCACGGATCTGATACAGCTGGCTTAGACCAAACATATCGGACCGCCAAACAATCATCGTATTGGCCGTCGGAATATCAAGGCCGGATTCCACGATCGTCGTCGCCATCAGCACATCGTATTTGCCGTCGTAAAACGCATTCATCCGGTCATCGAGCTCCCCCGCCGCCATTTGACCAGTCGCAGTGATATAGGTGACTTCCGGCACTTCGTTCTTTAGCCATTCCACCATCTCGTCCATGTCGCTGATGCGTGGCACCACAAAGAACGACTGTCCGCCGCGATAGTGTTCGCGCAGCAATGCTTCGCGGATCGTAATGGTGTCGAATTCGCTGACGTAGGTCCGGATAGCAAGACGGTCGATCGGTGGCGTGCCGATGATCGACAGGTCGCGCACCCCCGATAGCGACAATTGCAATGTGCGTGGGATCGGTGTGGCAGTCAGCGTCAACACGTGGACATCGGTCCGCAACGACTTCAGCCGTTCCTTATGCTGGACGCCAAATTTCTGTTCTTCGTCAATGACAAGCAGGCCGAGGCTGCGGAATTTCACCGCCTTGGCAAGCAACGCATGAGTACCGATTACGATGTCGACTGTGCCGTCGGTCAAACCAGCCCGTGTCGCTGCCGCGTCCTTTGCAGATACAAAGCGCGACAAGGGGCGGACATTCACTGGAAATCCACGGAACCGTTCGGCAAAGCTTTGATAATGCTGGCGCGCCAGCAGTGTCGTCGGCGCAATAATTGCAACCTGCACCCCGGACAATGCCGCGACAAACGCGGCGCGTATGGCAACCTCTGTCTTACCAAAGCCCACATCGCCGCAGATAAGTCGATCCATCGGCCGACCGCTTTCAAGGTCTGCCAACACATCGTCAATCGCTGACAGCTGGTCATCGGTTTCCGCGTAGGGGAAGCGAGCAATAAACTGGTCCCAAATCCCTTCCATCGGCTCCAGCACGGGGGCTGTGCGCAAGGCACGCTCTGCCGCGACGCGGATCAGACGTTCGGCTATTTGGCGGATACGCTCTTTCAGCCGGGCCTTTTTCGCCTGCCATGCACCGCCGCCCAGCTTATCAAGCAAACCTTCTTCGTGACCGAATTTCGACAGCAGTTCGATATTCTCGACCGGCAAGTAAAGCTTTGAGCTTTCGGCGTATTCCAGTGCAAGACACTCGTGCGCCGCGCCCAAAGCGGTCACAACCTCTAGGCCGATGAACCGACCGACACCATGATCAACGTGAACGACAAGATCCCCTGGCGAAAGCGCATTCGCCTCGGTCAGAAAGTTGTCGGCCCGACGCTTTCGCTTGCCTTGGCGGATAAGACGGTCACCCAGCACGTCTTGTTCGGAAATGACAGTAATGCCCGGTGCTTCGAACCCGGCGTCCAGCGCCCAGACGGCCAGATGCACACCGCGTTTGCCGACGCGGAACCAGTCACTGACGGGAATGACTTCGCCGATGCCTTCATCTTCAATCAGGCCGGTTAGACGTTCGCGCGCGCCTTCAGAATACGAGGCGATGACCACAGGACCCGCCTGCGCCTTTTTGCGAACGTGATCCGCAAGCGCACTGAAAAGACTTAGGTTTTCTTGCTGACGCTCTGGTGCAAAATTGCGCCCCGGCCGTCCGGCAGCATCCAGAACGCCCAGCCCCGTCGCCTGCGGTAGGGGGTGAAACTGAATGACCCGGTGGCCAGCTACAGCAGCATCCCAAGCGGCATCGTCCAGGTATAATTGTTCCGGTGGTGCGGGCTTATAAACCGAGTCCATCCGCCCTTTTTGCGTCAAGGCATGCATTCGCGTGGAATACTGGTCCGCAATGCTTTCCCACCGGGCCAGCCGCTGCGGGCTGGTCTGGTCGTCCAACGTAATTGTGCAACGCGGCAGGTAGTCGAACAGGGTTTCCAGACCGTCCTGAAAGAAACCAAGCCAATGCTCGATGCCCGCATGTTTGCGACCTGCACTGACAGCCTCGTAAAGTGGATCGTCGGTGCCCGCCGCACCGAACTCGATGCGATAGCTTTGGCGAAACCGCGTGATTGCTGCCTCGTCTAGGATCACCTCGCTGACAGGTGCCAGCTCGATCTCTTTTAGCTTCTCAGTTGTACGCTGGGTGGCCGCATCAAAGCGCCGCGCTGCGTCCAGCGTGTCTCCAAACAAATCAAGTCGGATAGGACCCGACTGCCCTGGCGGGTAAATATCGATAATCCCACCGCGCACGGCGTAATCGCCTGCTTCCATCACATTGGCGGTCTGGCTAAAACCCATCCGCGTCAGAAAGCCGCGCAGCGCACTCTCGTCGATGCGGTCGCCGACGTTTGCGGTGAAAGCGGCCTCTCGCAGTGTGGCGCGCGCTGGCACCCGTTGAGTCGCGGCGTTCAATGACGTCAGAATCACGAACTGCGACGGCATCCCGTGAACAAGTGCTGCCAGCGTGGCCATGCGTGACGCTGAAACATCGGCGTTGGGCGACACGCGGTCATAGGGCAGACAATCCCATGCAGGAAAGGTAAAAACTGGCATTTCAGGCGCAAAGAAGGCCAAAGCCGCCTGCATCGCCGCTAACCGCTTGTCATCGCGAGCGACGTGCAGCACCGGTACACCGGTCGTTTCCATTTCGGACAGGATCAAGCGGGCGTCGAAACCTTCGGGCGCGCCGCTTATCGTAATATGAGTGCTTTTGGCCATGCCCGCTGACCTATCCGCATCCGGCCCGGTGTCAAGACAACGCAGGTCAGAGTCCGCGCACGACATCCAAAACTTGGATCATGCCGTACATCGCAGTGATAAAAATTGCGACCATCCCGATAATCTGTGTCCACAGCCGATGCCGCAACAACATGGCATAAAGCTGCGCAGGTTCGGGATCAGCCGTACGGATTTTGCGCGCGCTCGACAGGCTGACAGCCCCGACAATCGACAATGGAAGGGCCATCAAAAACAAAGCCTGCGCAAGTTCCAGATCATAATAGAAGCCCAGCAGTGCAAGCGTCGTCAGTGCGAAAAAGACAAAGCCTGTAAGGATAATGCCAGAGGTCTGTGCGATGCCTAACAAGCGGTTCACGTTGATGCGAACAAGGTCGACCATGTCCTCTTCGGCCTGGCCATTGTGCCGCCGCGCCTTGGTGATCAGATCGAATGGCACTCCCAGCACATAGTAGCTGACAGATGACCATAACACCGCGACGATGATCCAATACCACACGGAAGAGAACGACCGCAGGTCGATCACCTGAAAAAGAACGTTGCTCCAGTCCATTGGTCGTGTTTTTCCTGCTCGCTTGCGTTGGGCGGACCCTAGTCCCGCTGCGCGGCATTGCCCAGACTTGTCCACCGGTATTTTCCGTGCAAAGTCTGCAACTGTGACCAGAAAGGCCCTGCCCCATGAAACCGACTGTCGCCCCCTTCCCCGCTACTCGCCTCCGCCGTCTGCGGGCTATGCCCGCCGTGCGCCGCTTATCGCGCCAACACCGGCTTAGCGTGGACGATTTGATCTGGCCGATTTTTGTGATGGCTGGCAAAGACGACGAACATGCGATCGCCTCTATGCCTGGTGTCACCCGCAAAACGGTCGACCGTGCCGTAAAGGCCGCACAAGAGGCGCATAAGCTGGGCATCCCCGCGCTGTGCATCTTTCCCTACACTGGTATGCAAGAACGGACCGAGGATTGCGCTTTGGCGTGGTCGCCAGACAACATATCGAACCAAGCGATCCGCGCGATCAAGGACGCGGTGCCTGATATGGCGATCATGACCGATATCGCGTTGGACCCATACAACATAAACGGCCACGATGGCTTCGTCGAAGATGGCCGCATCGTCAATGACCGCACGGTAGAGGCATTGGTAAAAATGGCGCTGGCGCAGGCTGAAGCCGGTGCCGATATCCTTGGTCCGTCAGACATGATGGACGGGCGTATCGGGGCGATGCGCACTGCGTTAGAGGCCGAAGGTCATATTGACGTGGCGATCCTGAGCTACACAGCAAAATACGCCAGTGCGTTTTATGGGCCTTTCCGTGATGCCGTCGGTGCATCCGGCGCACTGACGGGCGACAAAAACACCTACCAGATGGACCCCGGCAATGCGGACGAAGCATTGCGACTGGTAGAGCGTGATCTGATGGAGGGTGCCGATATGGTCATGGTCAAACCCGGCATGCCTTATTTGGATATCTGCCGCCGGGTGAAGGACATGTACGGCGTGCCGACCTATGCCTATCAGGTGTCAGGCGAATACGCGATGTTGCAGGCGGCGATCCAGAACGGTTGGCTGGATGGACCTAAGGTCATGATGGAAAGCCTGCTTGCATTCAAACGCGCCGGATGTGACGGAGTTCTGACCTATTTCGCACCCGAGGCTGCCAAGCTGCTAAACCGCATGTGACGTGGTTCCGCCGGTCCCACAATTAGCGTGTGACAGATTCGCCGCGATTGAATATAGTCAATGCGATAACAGGTGCGGAAAACGCATCGAGGGCAGTATAGGGCAAAACAACATGAAACAGATCACAAGACGGCATTTTGTGCTGGCAGCTGCGGCACTGCCGCTGGCCGCCTGCGGTAACGGCGTAAACGGCAATGGGGCCGCGACAATCGATGCACGCGTCGCGAGCACAATGTCGTTCATGTACGACACCTACCCCGGCACTAGGGATTTGGCATCTAAAGCTGCCGGCGTCCTTGTGATGCCGCTGGTGACAGAAGTCGGTCTTGGGCTTGGTGGATCGTTCGGCCGCGGCGCGCTGCAAATTAACGGCTCTACAGTCGATTACTATTCCGCCGCGTCAGGATCTGCTGGCCTGCAAATCGGCGCGCAACAATACAGTCACGTGTTGTTTTTCATGACACAAAACGCGCTGTCGGATTTCCGGTCCTCAATGGGCTGGGCCGCTGGGGCCGACCTGGAATATGCCGCCGCCGACCAAGGCGACGTTCTACGGGCAGAGACGATCACCTCGCTGGCGCCAGTCATCGCTGTAGTATTTGCGCAATCAGGCCTGCGCATTGGTGCCACGCTTGAAGGCACAAAATACACGCGCATCATCCCCTGAACCGGACATGATCCCGGTTCTGATCCTCGCCGCCGGGGCGTCTTCGCGCATGCGCGGGGCCGACAAGTTGGCCCAGACGGTGAATGGCCAACCGCTGCTGCGTCACGTGGCGCAGCAAGCAATTGCGGTAGGCGACACTTTTGTTGCACTGCATCACAGGGCTGCGGAACGTCTTGCACTGCTTGACGGTCTGCGCCTTACCCCGCTTCTGGTACCCGAGGCGGCAGAGGGTCAATCCAGCACCCTACGTGGCGCCGTTGCGCAATTGCCTCCCTGCGAGGCCTTCATGATGGTTCTGGCTGATTTGCCAGAAATTACGACTGCTAACATGCGCGCCGTCTTGGCAGCGCGGACTGCGCACCCAGATGCTTTGATCTGGCGCGGTGCAACATCAGATGGCAAACCCGGCCATCCGGTCTTGTTCGATGCTCGTTTGCGACCGGAATTTGCAACACTTGCGGGGGACGGCGGCGGTGCCGCGCTTGTTAAACCCCTTCGGGACAAAACTATTCTTGTACCTTTTGCCGATGACCGCGCGCTGCTGGATTTAGATACACCAGAGGACTGGACCGCCTATCGCGACCGCACCAATTGACTGCATAATCAGACGATTAGCAGGCGAATTTCGTGCTTTTTGATAATTTTGCGTGCAGCACCAAAGCCATTAACATCGGCGGTCGTCGCGAGTGTTGGGCACAGGGCAAATATCTCATTGCGCTGTTCCTGCCTCAGGCCGCTCAAGCTGTGATCGGCGGGCTGAAAACTCTCTGTCCAGACGCCTTCTGACAGGACGACTTCGTGCCGTTCGAACATGATATGGACGTACGAAACGCCATCGACCAAGGGCCGGGTCACGCCGGGCTTACCGATCAAATGCTTTGCTGGGGCCAGAACTTCATTTTCGGCAAACAGCAATGCTGCGCGGTGCGACTGAATTAACAGTCGATGGTTCGGTGACAGCGTCAGGTCGCGGGCTGGCGTCCCATCGCCAAACGTACCCGCAGCAACGCGCACGGGGCGCAATTTAGGGCTTCGCTGTAATTCTTCGACGGACAATTTTAGCTTACCAATCCATGCGATCGCTTGCATGCCGTTGTCGCGGGTCAGTACCAAATCACCGACAATCAGATCGTCCGCACGAATTTCGCCGCGCGGCGTCGCAATTAGAGTGTGAGGCGTGAAACAGATCACAAGCTTTTCGATCTCTTTGAAGGTCACACGCCCAACGATGTTGCCGCCCTTTACCAGTCCGGCCTTTCCATCTTCTGGCAGGTCATTGAAATTCTGACCAGCAATTGGATTTAAGCTGTTGTAAAGCAGCTGCCCGCTCGTCGAGAAGATGCGCACACCGTCCCAATCGCCCCGCGCTATACCTGACTTCAGATCCAGCACATCCATGTCGCCGTTGTCTGGGTCGGATCCGCCATCTGCGGTGATCGTACCAATGTTACCATCCTTCAAAATAGTCAGGTAATCATCACCCGCGCCGCCAAACAGGCTATCCTGCACGTCACGCGCGATCAGTGTATCTTTGCCTGATCCACCGTAAAGCCGGTCGTCGTTGTCCTGACTCGGCCCGTCGGCCCCGTCCAAAATGTCGTCGCCGTCGCCGCCAAACAGGCTGTCCTGCCCCTGTCCACCCAATAGGGTGTCATTGCCGATACCGCCCTCTACGCGATCGTCGCCGGTTCCGCCGTCCAGCAGGTCATCACCGGCATCGCCGTAAAGCAAATCCTGCCCCTGTCCGCCCAGCAATGTATCGTTACCGCTTCCGCCGTCCAGCGTATCCTCGGCATCGCCGCCGTCCAGAACGTCGTTGCCGATACCGCCGTATAGACCGTCCTTACCTTGGCCCCCTAGTGTTCTGAGTCTGACGCTTCCTACCTGTTTCCCCTGATTTCATCGAGTGCGTTGAGTGCTCGGCGTTCCCTGG
>JAGXIQ010000086.1 GCA_024635625.1 Loktanella sp.
CCACAGCGCCCTTGTGCGTCTTGAATTGATCCCAGACATCAAGCCACTGGTTGCGCGCCTTTGCTGCCATCACGGGTGCCGTGGGGTCGCCCGCCACCAGCAGGTTGTCGGCGTCTGCGTGGGGGTCGTGATTAGTCATAGCGGATCCTTGGGTCGAACACGCCATAAAGGACGTCGGCAATCAGGTTAAACATCACGATCAGGATCGCGAAGAGGAAGGTCAGGGTCATGACCATAGGAATATCAGAGCCTTGCAGAGCGATGATCAGAAGCTGGCCAAGGCCGTTCACCTTAAAGATTTGTTCAGTGATGATGGCACCACCAAAGATCGACGGGATGCCAAGGGCGATCACGGTAATGACGGGGATCATGGAATTGCGCAGCACGTGGCGCATGACGACGACGGATTCCTTCATGCCCTTGGCGCGGGCCGTGCGGACGTAATCCTGACCGAGGTTGTCGAGCATGGAGGCGCGCATATAGCGGCTGACCTGCGCGGTGGTCTGTAATGCTAGCACCATGACTGGCATGACCATCTGCATCAATTGCAGTTTGAAGCTGGCCCAGTCGTTCACGACCAGTGTGGTGTCATAGATCGACGGCAACCAGCCCAACTGGACCGAAAAAATCACGATCAGCAAAACGCCCGAAAAGAACGGTGGGACGGAAAAGCCGATCATCGAGATAAAGGTGCCCGCCTGATCAAAGACCGAATATTGGCGATAGGCGCTGATGATCCCAATCGGCAGCGCAATGATGACGCCCACGACATAAGACATTCCTACGACCCAGAGGGTCTGCGGTAAACGCTGTGCAATGGTGTCGAACACTGGGCTGCGCGACTGAAAGCTGATGATGCGCTGTGCGCCCTCGGCAAAGTTAGTGCCAAAGGCACTGTCGATCCAATACTGCGGTTCGACGATGAAGAACTGTTTGAGCCACAGCGGGAAACGAATGAACCAAGGTTCGCCGAGGCCTAGGGCCAAGCGCATCTTTTCCTTCACCTCTGGCGGAATTGTCAGGGGCATGTTCGCCATCGGATCGCCGGGTGCGAGTTCGAGCAGCATGAAGATCACGAAAGCGATGAACAAAAGCGTCGGGATCGAAATCAGCAGCCTGCGGAATGTGTAGGTCAGCATGGGGGACGCCTTGGATCAGGGCTTTGCTGGAGGGGTGGAGGAGGGCCGGGCGATCGCGGATCGCCCGATCCGGGGGCGCAGACCGGACGATGGTTAGGCCCTCGTCCGGCAAACGCTTATTCTTTGACGCGGTACCAGTCGGCAACATTCCAAAGTTCGGAATCCCACGTGTTCAGGATGACGCCGCCCAAGGTGTTGGCATGGGCCGACACACGACCACGGTCAACTAGCGGGACGATTGTCATGCTGTCCTTGGTGATCATGTCGTTCAGCTGCTTGGCGATACGGCCACGCTCGTCCAGATCAGCGGTTGCGTTCAGTTCAGCCACCAGCGCGTCATAGGTTTCATCGCAATAGCGGTTGATGTTTTCGCCCTGCCAGCCGGATTCCGGACGTGGTGCCTTTTCGCATGTATACGATGCAAGATAGGACGCAGGATCGGTGCCGTCGAAGTTGTTAGCGTACATTTCAACGTCGGCATAGAACTTCTGGAAGGTGTCGGGCGAACCCGGGTCACCGCCAAAGAACACCGAACCATCGATGTTGCGCAGCTCTACGCTGGTGCCGATCTGTTCCCACCAATCCTTGATCAAGGCTTGGAAGTCTTGACGCACGGCGTTGGTGGACGATTGGAACAGGATGTTCATTTCCACGCCGTCTTTGTCGCGGATGCCGTTGCCGTCGGTGTCCGTCCAGCCGGCTTCGTCCAGCAGCGCCTTTGCGCCTTCGATGTCTTGCGTCAGACAGCCGGTGTTGTCGGATGCGAACATCTCTGGTGCGGGAACAAGGTTACAGGTCGGACGACCTGCATCGCCGTATCCGACTTCAACCAGCAGATTGCGGTCGATCGCCATGGACAGGGCGCGGCGGACTTTTTCATCGGACAGGAAAGGATGCGGGTGTGCTGCGGTCGCACGCTCTCCCTCGGGCAGGTCGGGGGATGGATCGGTCATGTTCATCTCGATCCGCTCGACCAGTGTACCGAATGCGCTGACGGGTGTGCCCACGCCGCCTTCGGCCATGGCTGCGATCACATCGGGTGCCAGTTGCAAGTTCCATGCATAGTCGTATTCGCCGGTCTGCAGCACGGCACGGCCTGCGGCCTCTGCGTCGCCGCCGCCTTTGAAGGTCACGGTTTGGAACGCGGGCTTCATCGGGTCACGGTAGTTCGGGTTGGCTTCCAACTGGATCACGTCGTTGGTGCGGAAATCCGTCACGACAAATGGGCCAGTACCGACGGGCATGAAATTCGCGTCGGTGCATTCCGGGGCACGGGTGCCGGTGCATTCGGCGAATTGTGCTGCCTGAATGATCGGCGACTGGTTCCCCATGAACGGGCCATATGGGTTCGGTGTGGGGGCGGTAAAGTTCACCTTGACCGTCAGGTCGTCGATGACTTCGACCGATGCCACGCCTTCGAACTTGGCAAGCTGTGCGCAGCCGCCTTCGGGGTCCATGCAATAGTCGGCAGTGAACTTGACGTCGGCAGAGGTCAGAGGTGTGCCGTCAGACCACAGCAAGCCCTCGGTCAGCTTCCACGTGATAGAGGTCAGGTCCTCGGCCACGCCACCGTTGGCGACGGTGGGGATCTCATCAACCAGCCATGGCACGGGTGCGCCGGTTTCGTCGTAGCGGCCAAGGGGTTCGGTCACGAGCGAGGCTGCCTCGATATCCTTTGTGCCGCCGGACAGATAGGCGTTCATGATGGACGGGGCCTGCCAGTAGATGATGCCAAGCGCGCCGTCACGGCCCCGCTCGCCTTCGTGGGCTTCTGCGTGACCCATCTGGCCAAAGGCCATCGTGGCGGCAGCGCCCATGAGCAATGTCTTCATTTTCATCAGGTAACTCTCCCTTGTTGATGATCAGGCTTGGCCAGCGGTTGCATCCGCCGTGCCGGTAGTTTCGTAGTGGTGGCAGGCGACAAAGCGGCCCGGCTGCACCTCTTGGTATGTTGGTTCAATTTTGCTGCAGACGTCCATGACAGCAGGACACCGTGTGCAAAAGTTGCAGCCTGTGGGTGGATTTGCGGGGGACGGCACGTCGCCTTGCAGAATGATCCGTTCCCGAGTCTGCGCGAGGCTTGGATCAGGTTCGGGAACTGCCGACAGCAGGGCCTTGGTGTAAGGGTGCAGCGGGTCGGCATAAAGCGCCTCTCGCGGGGCGAGTTCGACAACCTTACCCAGATACATGACGGCCACGCGTGTCGCGATGTGGCGCACCATCGACAGATCGTGACTGATGAACAGGTAGGTCAGTCCGAATTTTTCCTGCAGGTCTTCCAGCAGGTTTACGACCTGCGCTTGGATTGACACGTCAAGGGCGGCGATAGGTTCGTCGCAGACGATGAACTTGGGGTTCAGTGCCAGTGCGCGGGCAATGCCGATGCGCTGGCGCTGCCCGCCGGAAAAGGCGTGCGGATAGCGTTTGGCAAAGCGGCGGTTCAGGCCGACAGCGTCCATCAGTTCGCCGACTTTGGCTTCTTTTTCATCGGTGGACAGCTTGGTATGTTCATCCAGCGGTTCGCGGATGATCGCCTCGACCGTCATGCGGGGGTTCAGTGACGCTTGCGGGTCTTGGAAAACCATCTGCATTGCGGGGCGTAGCGGACGCAAGTCGCCTTGGGACATCGCGCCGATCTCTGTCCCGTTTATGCTGATGGTGCCGCCGGTGATATCGTACAGCCGCAAGATCGCGCGACCACAGGTGGATTTGCCGCAGCCAGATTCGCCGACAAGGCCCAGCGTCTCTCCTTCTATGACGTCGAAGGTCACGCCGTCGACGGCTTTGACTGCGCCGGTCTGGCGGCGCAGCAGGCCTGAATAGATGGGAAAGTGCATTTGCAAATCGCGGACTTGGACCAGCGGCTTGGCGGTGTCATCCAGCATGGTCAGGCCCCTTTGCGACAAAGCAGGCCGCGTCATGGTTGCCGCCAAGATCGAAACGTGGCGGGTTCTCTTTTGCGCAACGCGGGATCGCTACGTCGCAACGGTCGCGGAACGGGCAAGCGGTTGGGGCGTCGCCAAGGATCGGCGGCTGGCCGGCAATGACGGTCAGGCGCTTGGCCCGTGCGCCGCTGATTTTTGGAATCGTTGTCAGCAGGGCGCGGGTATACGGGTGCTGCGGGTTGCGGAACAATTCTTGCACCGGGGCATGCTCAACGACCTGTCCGCCGTACATGACGATCACGCGGTCGGCGATGCCCGCGATGACGCCAAGATCATGGGTGATCCAGATGACGGCCATGCCCAGTTTGTCGCGTATATCCTTCATCAGCTCGATGATCTGCGCCTGAATGGTCACGTCGAGCGCCGTGGTTGGTTCGTCCGCGATCAGCACCTTTGGGTCACAGGCAAGTGCGATGGCGATCATCACACGCTGGCGCATACCGCCGGAAAACTGGTGGGATAATCATTAAGGCGATCTGCAGCACCGGGAATACCAACGAGTTCCAGCAGTTCCTGCGCCCGGGCAGAGGCGTCGCGCTTGTTCAGCCCCATGTGTTCACGCAGCGGTTCCATGATCTGAAAGCCCACAGTAAACACCGGGTTCAGAGAGGTCATGGGGTCTTGGAAAACAAAGCCGATACGGCCACCACGGACCTTGCGCAATTGTTCTGGCGTGATGCGCAGCAGGTCCTCCCCCTCGAACGTCACGGTGCCGCCGCGAACGTCGGCAGGGGGTGACGGCAGAAGGCCCAGCAGGGACATCATCGTGACAGACTTGCCAGAGCCGGATTCGCCGACGACACCAAGAAGTTCACCGGCAGCCAGATCGAAGCTGACGTTATTGACCGCGTGGACTTCGCCACCGCGGACTTTGAAAACCGTCTTGAGGTCCCGCACGTCTAGCACGGGGGCCGCCCCATCGGGCATTTTGGCCCCATCGGGCATAAGCGAACCTCCCCGGTTCATTTTTAGGCAAGCGCCTGTCTTTTTTGCAGGTCGTCTGAGGGGGACGGTAACATTCTTTACGAGGCCCGCAAGTGGAAAGGTATTTACCGTATGGTCAACGATTGCGAAGCCACAAAAAACGGCATCCGTCTATGTTTTGCACGGTCGCTGGGCGAATGAGGGCCCGCGGTGTCTTGACCTTTGTTGCGCGCCGCGCAGGGTGGGCGCATCCCTGATCCCCTCCGAAGGACTTCCCCAATGCCGACATCACTGACCGCCCGCGCCTTGTTGGACAAGCTGGTGGCGTTTCCCACTGTCAGTCGCGACAGCAACCTCGCCTTGGTCGATTTCGTGCAGGACTATCTGGAAGGGATCGGCGCGGACTGCGTGCGCGTCCCCAGTCCGGATGGTACGAAGGCGGCGCTTTATGCCCACGTCGGACCAAAAGTCGCGGGCGGTGTCGTCCTGTCAGGGCATACGGATGTCGTGCCGGTAGACGGGCAAGCGTGGGTGACAGATCCATTCACTGTGACCGAGGCGGACGGGCGGCTTTACGGTCGCGGTTGCTGCGACATGAAGGGGTTTGATGCGCTGGCACTATGGGCGATGGCCTTGGCGGCGCAGAGCGGAATTAAGCGGCCGCTGCAAATCGCGCTAAGCTATGACGAAGAAGTGGGCTGCATCGGCGCGCCCGTGATGATTGATCATATGGTGGCCCACGGGATGCCACGCGCCGACACGGTATTGGTCGGAGAGCCGTCGATGATGCAGGTGGTCACCGGTCACAAAGGCGGTGTCGGCTTTGCGGTTCACGTCCGCGGGTTCGAGGTGCACTCTTCTAAAATCACTGAAGGCGTCAGTGCCGTGATGCAGGCAGCGCGTTTGATCGACTGGGCGAATGGCGTGAATGCGGAACAGATTGCAGCGACCCCAAGCGAACTGGCAGCGGTATTTGATCCGCCCTTCACCTCTGTCCATGTCGGCACGATCAACGGTGGCACGGCGCACAACATTACCGCCAAGGATTGCCGGTTTGATTTAAGCTTTCGCCTTGTGCCGGGGGAAGACGTGGCCACGTGGCGCGATCGCTTTATGGCGAAGGTCAAGGAGGTTGAGGCAGAGATGCAGGCGATCCATTTGGACACAGGTATCGACGTGGTGGAATACTTCGGACTGCCTGGTTTGAAACCTGAAGAGCAGGGCCGCGCTGAGGAATTAGCCAGGCTCATGACCGGTGACAACGGCAGCCATGTGGTCAGCTATGGCACCGAAGCCGGGCAATTTCAGGAACGCGGCTATTCCGCCTGCGTCGTCGGTCCCGGTGATATCGCGCAGGCGCACCAGCCGAACGAATTCATCACCCTTGCCCAGTTTCAAGCAGGAGAGGACTTTATGCGCAAACTTGTGGACCATTTGGCGCGATGAACTTTCCAATCCGGGCCGATTTGGCGGCCAGCTTTACTGATCCAATGCCGGAGCGCGCTGATGTCGTGGTCATTGGCGGCGGCATCATTGGTGTGATGACGGCGTGGGAACTGGCGCGCACGGGCGTCAGGGTCGTGTTGTTGGAAAAGGGCCGTGTGGCGGGCGAGCAGTCCAGCCGCAACTGGGGTTGGGTCCGTGCGCAGGGTCGCGATCTGGACGAACTACCGATCATGCTGGAAGCGCAACAGATGTGGCCCGCGTTGGAAGCAGAGGCGGGCGATGTCGGGCTGCGGACGACTGGTACGCTTTATCTGGCCGAAGATGACGCGCAACTGGCGCGGTATGCTGACTGGTTGTTACAGGCCAAGATGTATCAGGTCAGCACCCGGATTTTGGATGCTGGACAAGTGGCAAAAGCGCTGCCGGGGGTGTCGCGAAATTATGTCGGCGCCCTTTGGACGCCGACCGACATGAAGGCAGAACCGTGGGTTGCGGTGCCAAAGTTCGCGCGCGCGGCGCAGGCTGCTGGGGCCGTCATCTTAGAGGACTGTGCCGTGCGGATGTTGGACCTTGTTGGTGGCCGTGTCACCGGCGTGGTGACTGAACGGGGTCTTATTCGGACGTCATCAGTTGTGCTGGCCGGGGGCGCGTGGTCATCGTTGTTCTTGCGCAGGCACGGGGTCAATATTCCGCAGTTATCGGTCCGGGCGACCGTGGCGGCAACCGTTCCGATGGGCGATGTGAACCTTGGCGGCGCGGTGGACATGCGGTTGGCTTGGCGTAAACGGGCGGATCGTGGCTATTCTCTGGCACCGTCTGGATTTCACGAACTGTTCGTCGGTCCGGATGCTTTCCGAGCACTCGGCGGTTTTGCCAAGCTGTTGTGGGAGGACCCACTTGGCACGCGTTTGTTGCCCTCCGCGCCGCGCGGCTATCCCGATGCCTGGGGTACGCCGCGCAAATGGTCGGGTGATCAGATCAGCCCGTTCGAGCGGTGTCGCGTACTAGACCCCAAACCGAATGCTGCGCGCGTGGCGCGGATGGCGCAGGACTTTGCCGCGACCTTTCCTGGGCTGGGAAAAGTGAAGATCGCGCAAAGCTGGGCCGGGATGATCGATACGCTGCCCGATATTGTGCCTGTCGTGGATTATGTCGACCAGTTGCCGGGGCTGGTCGTCTGCACGGGCATGTGTGGCCATGGCTTTGGTATCGGGCCTGCGTTCGGTCGGATCGCGGCACGGCTGGCGACGGGGGGCGGCGCAGGGTTCGATTTGCAGCGATTCCGTCTGTCGCGATTCAGTGATGGATCAAAGCTGATCGCGGGGCCCAATCTGTGATTAGTCCGCACCTTGCGCAACCTTGGGCCCGGTGACAGGATCGCGCCGAACCGAAGGAGACATTCCATGCCCGTCAAGAACCGCTTTGCCGAACTGCTGCCAGAGATCACTGCGATCCGTCGTGACCTGCACGAAAACCCAGAGATCCTGTTCGAGACTCACCGCACCTCTCAGGTCGTTGCCGACCGTCTGACCGCCATTGGGTGTGACGAGGTCGTCACCGGCATCGGACGCACTGGCGTTGTGGCTGTCATCAAGGGAAAGACGGACACCAAGGGTAAAGTCATCGGGTTGCGCGCCGATATGGACGCGCTGCCGATCACCGAGGCAACAGGGCTTCCCTATGCCTCGAAAACGCCCGGCGCGATGCACGCCTGCGGCCATGACGGTCACACGGCAATGTTGCTGGGGGCGGCGCAATATCTGGCCGAGACCCGCAATTTCGACGGCACGGTCGTCGTCATCTTTCAGCCCGCCGAAGAAGGCGGCGGCGGTGGTCGCGAGATGTGCGAAGACGGAATGATGGACCGCTGGAAAATCGACGAAGTATACGGCATGCATAATTGGCCGGGGATGCCCTTGGGCAAGTTCGGTATCCGGGCTGGCGCCTTTTTTGCTGCAACTGATCAGTTCGAGATCACAGTCGAAGGTAAGGGGGGCCATGCCGCCAAGCCGCATGAGACCGTGGACTCGACGCTTGTTGCGGCCCACGTGGTGGTGGCGTTGCAATCAATCGCTTCTCGGAATGCCGACCCAACCGATCAGATCGTCGTGTCGGTCACAAGCATCGAAAGCTCTAGCAAGGCGTTCAACGTGATCGCGCAGCGCGTGCAACTGAAGGGCACCGTCCGCACGATGTCCAAGGGTATGCGCGCCTTGGCCCAAACCCGCCTGACGGCGTTGGCAGAGGGCACGGCGCAGGCCTTTGGTGCGCGCGCGGACGTGAACTATATCAAGGGCTATCCGGTCATGGTGAACAGCGAAGACCAAACCGCCTTTGCCGCTGATGTGGCGCGGTCCGTCGCCGGCGATTGCGAAGAGGCGGCGCTGGTCATGGGAGGCGAGGATTTCGCCTATATGCTCGAAGAACGTCCCGGGGCCTATATTCTTGTCGGAAACGGCGAGGGCGCCAGCGTCCACCACCCGGAATACAACTTTAATGATGACGTGATCCCTGCAGGTTGCAGTTGGTGGGCTGAAATCGTCGAAAAGCGGATGCCAGCCGCTTAATCGCATTGGCCCCGCGTTGGGGGGGCGTGCGTCGCGCCGCGATAATCATGACGAGAAATGGGCGGAACTGCGTGTAAGGCATGGGTCCGCCCTTTTCCATTTCTAAACATCTGCGGCGGGCGGGGCCGGAAACCTGTAAGGCTTAGTGGTCCGTCTGCCCAAGCAATTGGCGGTAGATCGCAATCAAGGCGGCAGCTTCATCCGCGATCCGAAATCCGTTTTCGGCGCGGGGGCGGCACGCAGCAGACCAGCGGGCCAACCTGTCCGGGTCTGCGAGAATTGCACGGATTGCGGATTGCAGCGCCGCATCGTTGTCGGTGGGAATCAGGGTTCCGGTTTCGTCTTCGGCGACGATCTCTTCAAACGCACCGGTTCGGGTGGCGACGCTTGGCACACCGCACGACATGGCCTCTAGCGGGGTTAGGCCGAAACCTTCGTTGCGCTGGGGTGCGATGTAAAGATCGATGGCCTGAAACCAGGGTGCGATTGTCCATCCGGGATCTTCGGGCATTATGTGGATGCGGTCGGCAACTGGCGACGCCGCGACCCGCGCTTTCAGGTCCTCGGCAAAATCCTGGAATTGGTCGGTCACGCCGCCCATCATCACGGCGTGGACGTCGGGATAGTCTGGCAGGATCGCGATCATAGCGTCGATGAACAGATCGTTACCCTTGGACGGGCGAATACGTCCAAAACAGCCAAGCAAGACTTTATCGAGCGGTAAGCCCAATTGCTGACGCAGTGCGCGGCGTGCAGGGGCCGGGCAGAAGTGGTCGGTGTCGATGCCGTGGTGGATAACTTGCGCCTGCGCATTCAAAAAGCTGGCAGACCGGGCAGACGTCGCGACGACCTTATCCATCTGGCGGATCAGACATTTGGTATAGCCAGAGTGGTGGCGCTGGGCAGCAGAAGTGAACATCAGCTTCAGTGGTTGTCGCAGGATGATTTTCAAGGCAAGGCCCGTCAGCATCTCGTTATTGCGGCGCGCATGCCAAACACGGGGATGGCGGGGCATTGTCAGCAGATCGCGGATGCGAATCTGGGGAATTTCGGGCGGCAGTTTCGGTCCGACGCTGGCGATAGCGATTTGCTTGGCTTGCAGTGGGACAAGGCGCAGAACGGTTGACGTGACGCCGGAATAGCGCTTTTTTAAGTTGGGTGCGATGACGTCAACGCGGGCGGGATCAAGGGTCATGCGCGCTCTTTCACGGGCAATAGGGCCATCAGGTCGGCCACGGTGCGGGCGATGTTGTCAGTCTGCGTTGCAGTCACCGCTGCAGCGCGTTCACCCATGACGCGCGCGCTTGTGGGATCATCCAGCAGGCGGCGTAGGGTGTCGGTCAAAGTGTCTGGTGTCAGGTTCGCAATGGCGGCGTTTGCATCCGTCAGGTTTTGCCAGTCCTGCGCGCAGTTTGTCAGATGCGTTCCGGTCAACAGAGTGCAGCCAAGCGCCGCGCCTTCCCATGGGTTGTGACCGCCGTTGGGCGTCAACGATCCACCAACGAAAGTCAGGGGGGCCGCGCGATACCATAGCCCCATCTCTCCTAATGTGTCGGCTAGATAGACTTGCGCTGTTGGGCCTTCGCCTGCGCTGCGGCGGCTGAGGGTCAGTCCAGCCTCGGTGATCTGAGCGGCGATACGGTCGGCTCGTTCTGGATGGCGTGGCGCAAGGATCAGGCAAAGGTCTGGATGGTGATGTAGAAGGGTTTGATGCGCGGCAAGAAGCGATGCCTCTTCGCCGGGGTGCGTCGAAGCGGCAAACCAACGTTCACGGCGACCGAGGGCGGCTTGTACTTCTGTCAGCGCGGTCGGGTCAGCGCTAGGGGGGGTGGCGGCGGCTTTTAGGTTGCCGCCGGTGCGGATGCGTTCTGCTGCGACACCAAGGCGACGCAAACCTTGGGCAGTGGCCGCGGTCTGGGCGGTGATCATGCTAAAGCGCGACAGGAGCCATGCCGCAGAGGGGCCGAGTTTTTGCCAGCGCGACAACGCGCGTGGCGACAGTCGTGCGTTTAATAGGACGACTGGGCAGGCTGCCGTGCCGATCATCTGCGGCCAGATTTCTGATTCCATCAACACCAGCAAATTCGGTTTCCAGTGACTGTTGAACCGATGCAAGGCACGGGTGCTGTCGAGGGGGGCGAACTGATGGATCGCGCCCTGTGGCAAGCGTTTCGACAGGATCGCGGCACTTGATGCCGTGCCAGATGTGACGAGGATCACCGGCGGATTGGGTGCGGCAAGCAGCCCATCTATGACGGGCAAGGCAGAAAGGGTCTCTCCGACGCTGGCACCGTGGAACCAGATCAGCTGACCGGTGGGACGTTTGGCCGTGGCATGGCCCAGACGTTCACGCGCGCGCTGCGGGGCCACACCATGAGCGACCAATCGGTCGCGGACGCGGCGAAACAGTAACGGCGCGGCAAGGTTCGCAAGCCGCCCGTAGGTGCGCAACAGCAGGGGTGGCCGTGCCACGTCAGCCGCCAGTATGGCTCATGTGGCGGCTGACTTTTCCGTCGACTTCCTGACGCGAATAATCGAAGTCGTGACCCTTGGGTTTCAGGGCGATCGCTGCGCGGATAGCGTCGTCAAGCACCGTGTCGGATTCCGAAGACCGCAGCGGGCCGCGTAGGTCAGAATGACCCTCTTGACCCAAACAGGTGTAAATCTCTCCGGTGCATGTGATGCGGACACGATTGCAGGATTCGCAAAAATTGTGGGACAGCGGCGTGATGAAACCAATCTTTTGCCCAGTCTCGTTGATACGGACATAACGGGCAGGGCCGCCAGTAGACTCTGGCAGGTCGGTCAGGGTGTAGCGTGTTTCCAACTGAGCGCGCAGATCTTTCAACGACCAGTATTGGCCGATCCGGTCTTCGTTGCCGATGTCACCCATTGGCATGACTTCGATAAAGGTCATGTCGATGTCGCGCGACGTGGCCCACGTAGTCATGGCAAAAAGTTCGTCTTCGTTGAAGTCCTTCAGCGCGACGGCGTTGATCTTGACCCGCAACCCTGCTTTTTGGGCCGCGTCGATCCCGCGTAGCACTTGGGGCAGACGACCCCATCGGGTGACGCGGGCGAATTTGTCATCGTCGAGCGTGTCGAGAGAGACATTCACACGGCGCACGCCAGCGGCGTAAAGATCATCTGCAAAGCGTTCCAATTGGCTGCCGTTCGTCGTCAGCGTCAATTCCTTTAGATCGCCACTTTCAAGATGGCGCGACATGGCACGGAAGAAGGTCATGATTTCACGCCGCACCAAAGGTTCGCCACCAGTGATACGCAGCTTTTCCACGCCAAGGCGGACGAACGCCGAACACATCCGGTCCAGTTCCTCTAGCGTCAGCAATTCTTTCTTGGGTAAGAATGTCATGTTTTCCGACATGCAATAGACGCAGCGAAAATCGCAACGGTCCGTGACGGAGACACGCAGGTAACGGATGGCGCGGGCGAAGGGATCAATCAATGGAGCATTCATAAAGCAAACTTAGGCGTGCGCGAAGGTGTGCGCAAGGCAAGTGCTGGGCCTTGTCAGTATTGTGTCCGAGACCTACCGTCCAAAGCATGAGAATCCTGTTGTTGATCCCCGCCTTTGCCCTGGCCGCATGCGAAAGCATGACGGTGCCAACGTCTGCGACCACGCCTGCGCCTGTTCCAACCACGGCCGCTGGTACGCCTGCAGCGACCCTTGATCTGACGCCGCCACCGCGCCCGTCTGCCGCAGCGCGCACAGTTGAGCAATTTGACACCACAAGCGCTGCCGATAAAGCCGAAGCGCTGGCTGTGACGGTGGGTACACCTGTCGCCGCCTTGGGCACAACGCTGGCCACACTAGGGCCACCGGCAGAGCCGGGCATCTGGCTCAAGACGCCGTTGGTCAAAGCTCTGATGATGGGGCGCGTGTCCTATGATGGCAAAGATGCGAATGTCGAACTGCGTCCATCCGGCGGTGCCACTGGATCGGGTAGCCAGATTTCCCTTGCGGCGATGCGGCTGTTAGATATTCCGCTAACGGATATCGCTGAAGTGACGGTCTATTCGCAGTGATGTGGGTGGCGGGCCCCGCCCGCCCACCCTTTTAGGGGCGCTGCCCCTAACCCCGACGTATTTCTGACGAGAAGAAGAGCATCGCGGGGCTAGCTGTCGCATGCCATCGCGCGCAGGCCGAGTACGGTGGCGGACGGCACGCGTTCGGGTGGCAAGTCGCCGCCGGACGCGATCCAGTCTGGATTTGCGGGCGTTGCGCAATCGACGTCAAGGACACCGAAGAAATCACCGGCTTTGCCAGTTCCCACGGCATTGATGTCGAAGGCGGGACCGCCGCGCTGCCCCAGACGCTGCGCAGGCCAGCTTTACGTATAGACACCGTCCATCGGCTGTGTGTGGATCAAGGTCATGCCGTCGAAGGGCGCGGCGCGGCGACGACAGCAGAGCCGCCACAATAGGTGGGCAAATCGCTGGGCGCAGGACGGGGCAGCTATTCAACCGTCACGGATTTCGCCAAATTGCGCGGCTGATCCACGTCCGTGCCTTTGGCTATGGCCGTGTGATAGGCCAGCAGCTGCGCCGGGATCGCGTAAAGGATCGGGGCAAGGAAGGGGTCCACATCCGGGAGGATCAAGGTTTTCCAAACCCCTTCGGACGCAGTCCGTGCGCCCTGCGCGTCCGTGATCAACAGAACCTTGCCACCACGGGCCATAACTTCTTGCATGTTCGACACGGTCTTGTCGAAAAGCGCATCCGTGGGCGCCATGACGATGAC
>JAGXIQ010000011.1 GCA_024635625.1 Loktanella sp.
ACTCAATCCCGTCGAAAACATCTGGCAATTCATGCGGGATAATTGGCTCTCCAACCACATTTTTGAAACCTACGACGACATCGTCGATCATTGCTGTGATGCCTGGAACCAGCTTATCGGCCAGCCCGAGCGCATCGTGTCCATCGGACGCCGCCAGTGGGCGCAGGAGTTCTGATCAGTGCAGGTTGGTATTAGGCTCTGGGGCGTCCTTCGTCTGGCTAACACTCTATGCGATTGGGCGGTCCTATCGACTACAAAAGCAGCTTGTTGCATTGGCCAATACAGACATGCTTACCGGACTGCCGAACCGCCGCGCCTTTGTCGCGCAAACGCTTGAACGACTGGCCGAGGAATTGCCGGGCTATGTGCTGATCATCGATGCGGACCACTTCAAACGCATAAACGATACTTATGGGCATGCCGTTGGCGATTTGTGTCTGCAAGCCATCGCGTCCCGTCTGCGCGGTGTCACACGGCCAGAGGATGTAATCGGCCGCATTGGCGGCGAAGAGTTCGGGATCTACGTCCGACGTAGTCAAACGATGCTGTCGCGACTCGGTGATGCCATCTGTGCTGAAATTCAGGTGGACGATCCATCGGTTACCACGCCACTCCACCTGACGCTGTCGATCGGTGCTGCGGCCTGCTTTGGTAGTGACAGTCTGGACCTGACCATGAGGCGCGCTGATTTAGCTCTATATTAGGCAAAAAATGGCTGGTCGCGCGCAGCTAGGTCTTTGGATGGCAGAACAAGTAAGCGCCATCGGAACGGCGTCAACATCCGCCTGTTTCAGTCGGCTAGCCGACTGAAACGTTCTTTTTGCATAGCAGACCAAAAGACTTCCATCCGGTAGCCTTCCTCGATCTGGGTATCCGACGTGACAACGCCAGCGTCAAATAGCCAAGCACGTGCGCGGCCCTCATCGAATCCCAGTGTCAGAACCTCTACGGTACGCGGATCCTTGGTTTTTTCAGTAATCGCTTCAAGCAGTGCTTCGATCCCCTCGCCAGTGATGGCAGAGGTTGCAAAGATGTCGTCGGTACGGGCCGACTGGGTCATCATAGCTTCGCGAGCATCTGGCGATAGAAGGTCCACCTTGTTCCAGACTTCAAGCATCGGAGCCGTGTCGGACACGCCAAGTGTCGTTAAAATCGCCATGACATCTTCGGATTGTTCTTGGCTTTGAGGGTGGCTGATGTCGCGGACATGGACAATTAGATCTGCGTCCAGCACTTCTTCAAGTGTCGCGCGGAAAGCTGCGACCAGTTCCGTCGGTAGGTCAGAGATGAAACCCACGGTATCTGATAAAATGATCTTTTCGCCGTGCGGCAATTCGATTTGCCGCATGGTCGGGTCCAGCGTCGCAAACAGCATGTCCTTGGCAAAGACCTCGGCCCCGGTGAGCAGGTTGAACAGCGTTGACTTGCCAGCGTTGGTATATCCGACCAGCGCAACAATAGGATATGGTACCTTCGCTCGTGCGGCACGGTGTAGTGCGCGGGTTTTGACGACCTTGGACAACTGCGCCTTAAGGCTTTGCAGTTGCAAATCGATGGCGCGACGGTCCGACTCGATCTGTGTTTCGCCGGGCCCCCCAACAAAACCCAAGCCACCGCGCTGGCGTTCTAGGTGGGTCCAGGCCCGAACCAGGCGTGTGCGCTGGTAAGACAGCGCAGCCATTTCAACCTGCAGAACGCCTTCGGCAGTGCGGGCGCGGTCCGAGAAAATTTCAAGAATCAGTCCGGTCCGGTCCAGTAGCTTGACGCCCCATTCCTTTTCAAGGTTCCGCTGCTGCACTGGCGTGACGTGGCCATCAACCAAAACCAGTTCGGCCTCTTCGGCTTTGATACGCTCTTTCAGCTCTGCGATCTTGCCCTTACCGAACAGCATTCCAGGATGCAGCTTTGGTAAACGGACAATTTCTGCGCCGACAACCGCGAGGTCGGGCAGCGCAGCAGCAAGTGAAATTGCTTCTTCAAGGGCAGGTTCAGCATCCCTGCGGTCCCGGTCGGACTTCAGGTCAGGGTGCAGGACAAAGGCCCGTGTGATGGGCCGATCGCGTTCGAACAATTATTCCTCGCCTTCGTATAGGCTGATGGGCTGGGCCGGCATGATCGTCGAGATAGCCGATTTATAGACCAGCTGGGACTGACCGTCGCGGCGTAAAAGTACGCAGAAACTGTCAAACCATGTGATAACGCCCTGTAGCTTCACGCCATTCACCAAAAAGATGGTGACTGGCACCTTCGTCTTGCGGACATGATTAAGAAACGCATCTTGCAAATTGGCCTTGTCGGACGCCATGAAGTTAACCCTGTTTTATTCTTGCAGCCGCGGACCGGCTATCAGTTAGAAATGATTATGTAGAGGTAGGCCGTATTGTGCCACCCCAAAAAACGCAGGCCCTACTTGCGCCAGATTTCCGGATTGAACAAGGCCACGATCGCCAAAGTTTCCAATCGGCCCAACACCATGGCCGCAGCCAAAATGGCCTTAGCGGTGTCAGGAAGGCCAGCAAAGCTGATAGGCGCTTCTGCCGCGACCACGGCCAATGGGCCTGTCGTCGAAAGTGACGCGACCGTCAGCACCATCGTGGTTTCGAATTGCACGCCCGTTAGGGACATCAGAATCATAGTACCCGCGACGGAAAGTGCGAAAAGCATGAAAAAAATCCACGATACGTAGGCGCCCTGCCTGCGGATCATCCGCGCCTCTCGTCCACCGCCGGCCACTGACGAGGGATGCAGGAGTCGTTCCAACTCGCGTTCGGAATGGCGAGCTAGTGCATAAACACGTAATAGTTTGACACCACCAGCGGTCGTTGCGACGCCTCCGCCGATCAGTGCCATGCCAACAAGGAACAGACCCGGCGTTTCCAGCCCGGACCATCGGGTTGCGCCGTCCCAGTAGTGCGATTCGAAACCTGTGGTTGTCAGGAAAGACGTCACTGTGAAAATGCTGCCCCAGATTGACCCGAACAGTCCCATCCACGTGGTCTGGGTACCTTCTTCTAAACTGCCAATATAATGGCGGGCAAAAAGAAGGACAGTTGTTCCGAGAACGAGGCCGACGGCAAGCCGCATTTCCGGATCTCGGATCAGGCGGGCATCACTGTCACCGAACATCCCGCGCGAAAAGGTCAGGCGTGAAAGGGCAAAGATAAAGAAGCAAAAGACCAAGGCTTCCCCCCAAACGCCAGAGGATGCGTAGTAAAGACCGCCAATGGGCGAAATGCCTGAAGTCGATAGAACCGACATCGCGTGGCAGAGGGCGATATATGGGACCTCTCCAAAAATCACGAGACCGATCCACAATGCGAATGTCAGTGCCGCGTAGATAGGTGCCAAAGTTGCGGCATGGCGGAACAGTCTATCCTGTACCTGCGCGGCCTGACCGACTTGTCTATAACTGCCCGATGTGATGCTGGCGCTGCCGCCGGCGGCGCGCACTTCGAATCCGCCAAGGTTCATAGGCGCAAAGATGGCGACAGCCATGATCCAAGCCAGTAATCCGCCCAGCCAGCCAACCGTCGCGCGCCACAAATGTAGCGAAGGCTGCAATCTACCGGCATTTTCAAACAACGTAGCCCCGGTTGTGGTGAAGCTGCTGACCATTTCGAACCATGCATCAAAAAATGTCATGTTCCGTCCCGCCTCTTGGAAAGGAACAGCGAACATCACGGGTAGCAGGCCGAAGGCAAGGAAAAGAGTTAAAAGCTGACTACGCGCCGCTGACCTTGGCCGGGTGCCGGATGTCGCAAGAGCCACCAGAACGGTCAGCAGGGAAAACAATACCGCGCCGTAAAAGAACGCTCGCATCGTCGTAAAGTCGCGCAAGACCCATGCGTGCAGTGCAGGAAGCAGCATTGCCAGTGCGCCGATTCCCATCAACAGCACAAAGAACGGCAGTGACTTAAGGCGGTCCATCAGAAGAAGTCGATCGACACCTGAAGCAGGCGCTCGACCTCTGGCACGTCGTCAGCCATGGCAAAAATTGCCACGATGTCGCCTTCCTCAATCCGGGTTTCCCCCGTCGGTTTGACAAGGCCAGTCGGCTTCATGATCCCGCCGACAAGGGCACCTTCAGGAAAGGCCACATCGCGGATCTTTTGACCGGCAATTGGGGACGTGCCCAGCACCTGCGCTTCTAACAACTCTGCCTCGGCGTCCCCGATGGAATAGACGCCGCGCACGCGTCCGTGGCGGACGTGGCGCAGTATCGATGACACTGTCGTGGCCCGCGGGTTGATCCAGGCGTCAATACCCAGCGGACCCATCAACGGCACCAACGTTGGATCGTTGACCAGACAGATCGACATCCGGCAGCCCATTTCCTTGGCACGCACACTTGCAAGCAGGTTGGTTTTGTCGTCGTCGGTCACGGCCAACACCGCATCGGCAGACGTGATCCCAGCTTCGTCCAACAAGGCGGCATCTAGGCCATCGCCATGCAGCACGATCGTCCGGTCCAAAGAGTCGGCTGCGGCCTCTGCAACGTCGCGTGATTTTTCGATCATCCGCACGCGCAAGCGATCGGTACGCTTTTCCAATGCAAGCGCGACTGTACGACCAACATTGCCACCGCCGATGATCACGACACGTTCTTGTTTGGATTGAACCTTGCCAAAAATTTCCAACGTACGGGGCATGTCGTCAGTGTGGGTAAAGATATAGGCGTCGTCGCCTGCAAAAAGTTGATCTTTAGCTGTCGGTACAAATAGCGCGCCTTCGCGCCGGACACCGACAACGACGGCTCTCAGGGTGGAAAACAGGTCCGTCAGTTGGCGGAGCGGCGTGTTGATTACGGGGCAGTCCGCATCAATGGTGATCCCCATCAACGTGCCCTTACCATCCAAAAAGCTTTCCGTGTCAAAAGCAGACGGTTGCGACAGGCGCTGCAGGGCAGCCTCTGCCACTTCTCGCTCCGGGCTAATCACCACGTCAATCGGCAGGTGATCGCGGCGGTAAAGGTCGGAATAGATTGCATCAAGGTAGCTTTGCGCGCGCAAGCGCGCGATCTTGCGCCGAATGTTGAAAACCGAATGGGCAACCTGACAGGTGACCATGTTCACCTCGTCAGAATGGGTGGCGGCGATGATCATATCAGCGTCGCGCGCCCCTGCCCGTTCCAAGATGTCTGGGTAGCTGGCAAAGCCAGAAATGCCTTGCACATCAAGGGTATCCGTTGCCCGCCGGACAAGTTCAGGATTATTGTCAACGACGGTGACATCGTTGCGTTCACCCGCCAGATGACGCGCGATCTGCCAGCCGACCTGCCCTGCACCACAGATGATGACCTTCATGCGCGCATACTCCTGCAACTGCCTCCCTCGTGACAGAGCCGCGAGGGGTCGTCAATTCGACGTCGTTCAGTTGTCTTCTTCCACGTAGGCAACCCGCGCACCCGCCTTGTTAGCCGTAGCCACGCCCAACGATTTCAGCTTGCGGTGCAGCGCACTGCGTTCCATGCCCACAAACGACGCTGTGCGACTGATGTTGCCGCCGAACCGGTTGATCTGGGTCAGCAGATACTCCCGCTCGAACAGTTCGCGCGCCTCTCGCAGGGGTAAAGTCGCCAAACCGCCAGACAGGACAATACGTCCGTCGCCTGCTGGTGCCTCTTCAGAGGACGGAAGCTCTCTGGCGCTGATTGGGTCGGAGGATTCTCCAAGGATCAGAACGCGTTCCATGACATTCTTAAGCTGACGCACATTCCCGGGCCACAACATCGTTTGCAACAATGCTCGGGCGTCATCAGCAAGCGCACGTTGCGGCAAGCCCTGCGTCCGGTTCAGCATCGCGATGAAATGTTCGGCCAAAACAGGAATATCCTCGCGCCGCTCTTCCAGACTTGGCACGTGGATCGGGACGACATTCAGGCGATGAAACAGCTCTTGCCGAAAGCGACCAGCTTCGATTTCCAGTGCCAAATCACGGTTGGTGGATGACACAAAACGAAGGTCAACCTGTACCTTTTCCGTGCCGCCGACCCGCTGGAAGGATTGATCCACGAGCACACGTAGCATCTTGGTCTGCGTGCCAAGCGGCATGTCAGCGACTTCATCCAAGTAAATGACGCCACCATGAGCTTGTTCTAACAGACCTTTTTCGACTCCGCGCCCTGGCGTTTCGCGCCCAAACAGCTTTTCCTCCATCTGGTCAGGCGCCACGCTGGCGGAACTAACCGTGACGAACGGCGCACTGGCCCGGGCAGAATTTGCGTGAATATAGCGGGCAGCGATTTCTTTCCCGGACCCCGCGGGCCCAGACAACATCACACGGCCATTGGATTTGGTAACCTTGTCCAGATGCGCCTTAAGCGAACGAAAGGCCGCGCTGTCCCCCAGCATATCTGCTGGTGCGGATTCGCCCCGCTTGAGTTCCACATTCTCGCGGCGGAGACGACTGGTTTCCATCGCACGGCGGATCACGACCAGTAATTGATCAATATTGAAAGGCTTTTCGATAAAATCGTAAGCACCTTGCTTAATGGCCGCGACCGCGATTTCGATGTTACCGTGACCCGAGATGATGACGATTGGAATGTCCGGATGATCACGCTTCACGGACTTCAGGATGTCGATCCCGTCCATCCCGCTGTCTTTCAGCCAGATGTCGAGGATCATCAAAGCCGGTTTTTGCTTGGCGATGGCCGCCATGCATTGTTCTGAATTGGCGGCAAGTCGTGTTTCGAATCCTTCGTCCTGCAGGATGTCGCCGATCAGTTCGCGAATGTCGCGCTCGTCGTCGGTGATCAGAATATCGCTCATTGTAACAACCTCATGCTGGAATTTTGTTGGCCGTGGCCCCCAATGGGGCCAGCGGCAAGAGTATGACGGCGCAGGCGCCGCGGCGGCTTGTGTCGTCGAATGGAACGGCGTCGGTCAGCGACAGCGTGCCGCCATGTTCCTCGATGATTTTGCGCACGATTGGCAGCCCTAGTCCGGTGCCTTTGTCGCGTGTCGTCACATAGGGTTCGAACAGCCGCGCGCGGTCTTGCGGCAGGCCGATACCATTATCAGACACCGTTATCCGGGCCTGCGTTGGCGTGCAGGACAACACGATGCGAATTTGCGGATCGACCGCATCAATGCCATCGCGTTCTTGCAACGTTTCAATTGCTTCGCCCGCGTTCTTGATCAAGTTGTTCAGAGCTTGACCAATCATCGTATTGTCCAGATCCGCCAAGACCGGGGCCTCTGGCAGTTCTGCTGTGATCGCTACATTGGGCTGACCTGCTTCTTGCAGTGTGACTGCGTCGCGCACAAGCGCTGCAAGGTTCGATTGTGCAAGGTCAGGTTCGGGCATCCGCGCGAATTTTGAAAACTCGTCGACGATGCGACGCAGGTCATTAGTCTGACGGACGATTACGTCGGTCATTTGGTCCAGTTTAGCACTGTCCGCAACCTCGGCGGAAAACTTGCGCTTAATACGTTCCGCCGACAGCTGGATCGGGGTAAGTGGGTTTTTGATTTCGTGCGCGATCCGGCGCGCGACGTCGCCCCACGCGGCCATGCGTTGCGCGCTGACAAGATCGGTCACGTCGTCAAAGGCGACCACGTAACCGTCTAGGGTGCCATCTGTGGCGCTACGTAGCGCCATACGAACCAGCAGGCTTTCCTGCTTACCGTCACGTACAAGATTGACCTGTTCTTGTACCACAGGCCGGGATTCTCGGCGAAGGCGGTCGAACAGCGGCCCGAACTCTGGCACTGCGACTGATACGGCAGTTGCCGCTGCCTCGGCTTGGCCCACAGATAACAATCGCGCGGCCGAAGGATTAAGAAATGCAATGTGCCCTTCTGCATCCAAGCCCACCACACCAGATGTGACAGAGGACAGCACGGAATCGAACAGGCGGTTGCTGTCCATCAGATCATCGCGCTGGCCTTTCAGGCGGCTGGTCATTTGGTTGAAATAATGACCCAACTGACTGATCTCGTCGTCGCCGTCGTCTTCAATCACGCGCACATCCAAATCGCCCGCGCCGACACGCTGTGACGCGGTCACAAGGCGGCCAACGGGGCGCGACAAACGTTCCGCGAATTGCAGTCCCAGCCACGTTGCCGCAAGAATCAAAATCAATGCGAATCCAAGATACAGAAACCCGAATTGGAACAAGAGCTTCCCCCGGTCCCGCTCTAACTGGTCGTACAGGGCGACGGTCGCTTCGGTATCGTCAAGCAGGGACAATATCTGGCCGTCGACGGGACGCGTCACGTAAAGGTAGCGATCCTGAAATGTCTCCATCGGGATCAGGGCGCGGAACTCGTTGTTGGATCCATCCTCAATGACCGTGGATCCCGTCGCGTCGGATGCCGCAAAATCGGCCGGCGCGGGACGCTCGTAATTGAAATCATAAGACCGCGCGCCGCGGGTCATGATCTCTCCTGCACCATTAATGAAAAAGACTTCTGACAGGCCACGATCAAGCTGGTTTTGCACGGCAGAAATAGCTTGCCGCACATCGCCATCGTTCATAAAGAAATTCGTTTGACGTTCCGTGTTAAGGTACCCCGCCAAGGCGTTGGCATCGCGCAACAATTCAGAACGTTCTTCGCCATCATATGCCTGTGCCGTCGTCAGCGATGTACCCAGGACGTTTTGCACACGTTCGGAAAACCAGCCTTCGAATCCGAGGTTGATAGACAACACCGCGAACACAGCAACCAGCACTGTTGGGATCAGCGCCAAAGCGACAAAAACACCAGTCAGGCGCAGGTGCAACCGCGAACCAGCAGAGCGGTTCCTTCGTGCGACAATCATCGAAGTAACGCGCTGGATGACCAATCCCGCAACCATAATCACGTAAACGAGGTCAGCCAGCAGGATCAGACGGAGCAAGGGTGACGTTGAACCACGATCCAGCGGCCCGCCCAAAATCAGGAAGGTTAGCATGGTCAGCACAGGGCCCAGCACGACCAGACCAATGGTCATCGCGTTCTGGACGGCACGCTGCCGTCGCCAACGGGCAAGCCGTCGGAAATCCATACCCAATAGGGAACGCTGCACGCGCTTCGCCCTGTCACCGTGGCAGGTTTTACCCCGCCGTTACCGCCATATTATGTGGTCCTTCCGGGGTGATGTTTCCCCGGGGCCACGTTTATGTTGCGGTTTTACATCAATTTGCGGCGGCGTGTCACGCGTATATCGAGGTCTGTGATCTTCTTTCTGAGGGTGTTGCGATTTATGCCAAGTAAATCAGCACATTTCGCCTGATTACCACCAGTCGCATCCAGCGCAATTTCAATCAGCGGTGCTTCGACTTCTCGCAGAATGCGATTGTAGAGACCTGGTGACGGCAATGTACCGCCATGCAGATCGAAGTACCGTTGCAAGTGCCGGGCGACCGAAACGGACAGCTTCTCTCCTTCGGCCCCGCCACGCAGGGGTTCCATGGCAGGCTGATTGCCCAGCACTCCGTCGACCTCGCCACGGGTAATCTCGTCCGCGGCAGCGGTGAAGACCAAGCGACGCACGGTGTTTTCCAGCTGACGAACGTTCCCGGGCCAGCTGTAAGCCCGGACCATATCCATGGCCCCCTGCGACATGCGGCGCAGCGGTGCGCCATCGCGTTCGACAGCCGCAAGAAAATGCTCTGCAAGCAAGGGTATGTCATCGACACGTTCGCGCAGGGCTGGGACGGCAATGGTGACGCCGGACAGGCGATAGAACAGGTCGTCGCGGAAATTACCTTCTTCCATCAGCGTGCCCAAATTGCCTTGTGATGTTGCCATGATGCGCGGCGCGTTGTCCCCCAAAGTGTCCAACAGTCGCACAATCCGCGCCTGAGCGGTGGCGTCAAAATCGCCTATTTCGTCGAATAGGATCGACCCGCCTTTCGCCTTTGCTAACACCGTCGCAGGGCCGTCTACGCCTTCAAGGTCGCCTGCAGATGCAGTCACGAAAGGCAGCGAGCGTCTGTCCGAAAAATCATGGACAGCCCGCGCGATCAGCGACTTTCCCGTGCCGGATTCGCCTGTGATAAGAACGGGTAACGCGGTGTTCATCACACGTGCTACCAGGCGATACAGCGTCTGCATCGCAGGCGTACGTCCGACGAGCGGCAGGTCAGATGTTGCTTCTGCCCGCTCGGATCGCGCGCGCGGCGTGCTGGCGTGACGCTTCACTTCTAACGCACGCGCTGCGCGTTTCATCAGGTCAGGAAGGTCGAATGGCTTGGGAAGATAGTCGTAGGCGTCCGCTTCGGCTGCTTGGATGGCGGTCATGATCGTGTTCTGCGCTGATATCACGATTACCGGCAGACCGGGCCGCGCCTTGGCGATCAGTGGCAATTGTTCCAAGCCATTACCGTCGGGCATGATGACATCAGAGATGACAAGATCGCCCTTCCCCTCGTCTACCCAGCGCATCAGCGTCACCAACGACGACGTCGCGTGGACTTTGCAGCCCGCCCGCGTCAGCGCCTGCGTCAGCACCGTGCGGATTGTGCGATCATCATCCGCGACCAGAACAGTTCCATCCATCAATCTTCTCCGTCGTCATGAGTGTCCGCCAGCGGCAGGGACAGGCGAAATACAGTGCGTCCCGGAACTGAATCGACCGTGATCCATCCGCCGCCGCCGTGCATTAGTTTGCTGACCAAGGCGAGGCCAAGGCCCGTGCCGTTATCACGGCCCGAAACGAAAGGCTCGAAGATGTCAGCAGCAATATCGGGTGGCAGACCGGGACCATCATCAATGACCTCAATTTGCAGCGGCAGCCGAGCGTGTGTGCCATCAGGCTGCAAGACACGCAGAGAAGCATCATAAAACGTCCGCAGGCGGATAGTGCCACCGGGCCCACCGGCCTCTGCTGCGTTCTTGAGTAGGTTTAAAAAGACCTGCTGCAACTGATCCGCGTCTGCCAAGGCGCGTGGCAGCGATGGGTCATAGTCCACAAGGAACATCATGTGTGCCCCAAAGCCGACCGACGCCGATTGGCGGGCTCGGTCCAATGTATCGTGGATATTAATGGACTTCCGCAAAGGCGGTCGCAGGTTCCCGAACTGTTCGACTTGCTCTAGTAGCTTTACGATTCGACGCGATTCTACGACGATCAGGTCAGTCAATTCCTGATCCTGCGGCTCTAGCCCCATGGACAGCAATTGTGCGGCCCCAGTGATGCCCGCAAGTGGGTTTTTGATT
This sequence comes from Loktanella sp., assembly GCA_024635625.1. Classification (GTDB taxonomy): domain Bacteria; phylum Pseudomonadota; class Alphaproteobacteria; order Rhodobacterales; family Rhodobacteraceae; genus Loktanella. The sequence continues at coordinate 11,148 of JAGXIQ010000011.1, forward strand.
TCATGAGCAAGCATCTCTGCCATCCCGATCGCGGACCGTGCTGCCTTGCCTGACATGGCGTTCTGGTTCAGCCGGCTGACGATCTGCTGAGGGCTGATCATCATAATCGTAACCCCGGCCCGTCCCGACAGAGGTGCAAACTGAATATTGCAGTGTTGCGGCGCGCGCATGCCGGACCCAACGTCCACATCGTTGATGAACAAGGATGTGCGCTGTGCGCGGGCCCGTTCAAAAGCGACCTCAAGCGGCGCATCAATTAGGACCTTTTCCCAAACGACTTCGCCCTGAAGGGACTTAGCAGAAAGGTTAAGGAAACTTTCTGCTGCCGGGTTTGACTGAAGAATGCTGTCGTCCGCATCCAGCAAAAGCGCCGGTACGGGCAACGAGTTCCAAAGCGCTTCGTCAGCGATCATGCCGCCACCTTATCATGCTGTGCCAACGCGTCGGGCAATAGCGTTAAGACCTGTGCAGGGTCGCTGGCTGTCAGAATGGCACCGCGCAACGTGTTGGGGGTTTCGGCAGTGTCCATATACCATCCCAGATGTTTGCGGGCGACCCGCCGGCCTAATTCGCTTCCGTAAAACATCAATATCGCCTCGTAATGGCTGGAAACCATGTCTAAAAAAGCAGATTCCGTCGGAACTTTTGGTTCGGGGGTGCCATAGAGTGCGGCACAAATCTGTGCTAGCAACCAAGGCTTGCCTTGTGCACCGCGCCCCACCATGACGCCGTCTGCTGCCGACTGGGCCAATGCGGCGCGCGCAGTGTCCGGTCCAGTAATATCGCCATTGGCGATAACAGGAATCGTAACAGCGTCGCGGATCGTCCGGATCGCGGCCCAGTCGGCAGACCCTTTGTAGAACTGGCAGCGTGTGCGCCCGTGAATGGTAACCAGCGCGATCCCTGCGCTTTCCGCCCGTTGGGCGACGTCCGCTGCGTTCAATGATGTGTCGTCCCAGCCGAGTCGGGTTTTCAAGGTGACCGGCACGTCGACCGCGTTCACGACAGCCTCTATCAAGCGGAGGGCGTGGTCTGGCGTACGCAGCAGGGCCGACCCTGACAGACCGCCTGTGACTTTCTTTGCCGGACAGCCCATGTTGATATCGATGACGGCGGCACCATTGGCTGCGACCATCTTGGCGGCTTCCGCCATCCAGTACGGATCGCGTCCCGCTAACTGTACTGCTGTCGCTTGTTGATCATAGCCCAGTTCAGCCCGATCACGGACCGACGGCTTGGCCTGCACCATATCCTGCGATGCGACCATTTCTGAAACGACCCAGCCCGCACCAAAACTGGCCACCAATTGCCTAAACGGCAGGTCCGTAATCCCCGCCAAAGGTGCGAGTGCGACGGGAAGCGCTGGCAGAAATCGATTGTTTGCTGTCAAATTCATCTTTTGCCTAAAGGCTGTGCGACTGCCATTTGATCTAGCCCGAGACGGCGACGGTGACAACGCAGGCTGACACCCTAAGGGCGAATTCGGTTAACTCCGCCCAAAAAATAGGCAACACCCTTGCGATTGCATAGGGATTGGCAGATCGCTAATCAGAAGGGCGTAGTTTTCGTCAAAAGGAGGCCTTGCCATGACCACCACTGCAGCCCTGATTGTGGCCGCTGGACGGGGCCTGAGAGCGGGCGGCGGCGTTCCAAAGCAGTGGCGCGATCTTTGTGGTCAATCGGTATTGGCAAGGACTGTCGCAGCCTTTTCCGCCCATCCAGTTATCGACCAAATCGTTCTCGTGCTGCATCAAGACGACCTGCATCTATGGACCGACACCTCTATCACCGTCGTAACAGGGGGTGAAACGCGTCAGGCTTCGGTCGTGGCTGGATTAGATGCGGTCACGGCAGAGCGTGTGCTAATCCACGATGCAGCGCGGCCTCTCGTCTCTTGCGCTGTGATCGACCGGGTTTGCAAGGCGTTGGACGCTTTCGCAGGCGCGGCACCCGCGTTGCCGGTAACAGATGCCCTATGGCGGGGTGATGAAATGGTGACGGGCATTCAAGACCGCGATGGTCTATTTCGGGCGCAGACGCCGCAAGGTTTTCACACCTCAGTCATTCGCGCGGCCCACGCATCCCACGCTTTGCCCGCAGCCGATGACGTCTCCGTCGCGCGGGCTGCGGGACTGGACGTTGCAATCGTGGCGGGCGACGAAGATAACCTTAAGATCACCCACGCGAGCGATTTTGCGCGGGCGGAACGACTGCTGGGGATGCGCATGGATATTAGGCTGGGGAATGGCTACGATGTGCACCGTTTTGGTCCTGGGGATCACGTGATGCTTTGCGGTGTAAAAGTGCCGCACGGGCGCGGACTGCAAGGGCATTCTGACGCCGACGTTGGGATGCATGCGGTGACCGACGCGATCTATGGCGCGCTTGCGCAGGGCGACATCGGTGTGCATTTCCCACCTTCTGACCCACAATGGAAAGGCGCGAAAAGCCACATTTTTCTGCGCCATGCGGTCACACTAGCAACCGACATGGGCTATGCGATCTCTAACGTCGATTGCACGCTAGTCTGCGAATACCCCAAGGTTGGGCCGCACCAGCCTGCTATGCGGGCAGCTATGGCGTCGATCATGGGTCTGGCAGCGGACCGGGTCAGCGTAAAAGCAACAACATCCGAACGTCTTGGATTTACAGGGCGCGAGGAAGGCATCGCTGCCCTCGCTACCGCAACATTGGTGAAGACATGACCCATCTGATCGCGACCTTCTTCTATATTGGCCACCTGCGCCCCGCCCCTGGCACTTGGGGGTCGCTGGCCGCCCTGCCCGTCGGTCTGCTGCTGATGGTGCTTGGTGGCCCTGCGCTGCTGATCGTGGCAACCGTCGCACTTTTCGGCCTTGGCTGGTGGGCCACAGCCGAAGAAACGCGCGGTAGCGAAAATGAAGACCCGTCAGAGATCGTCGTGGACGAAGTCGTCGGACAGTGGATCGCTTTGTGGCCGCTCGCCATCGGCGCCGCCAATGTGGGCGCGTCCTATATTGCGCTTTGGCCGGGCTGGGTTGCAGCCTTTTTGCTGTTCCGTCTGTTGGACATCAAAAAGTGGGGGCCGGTTGGTTGGGCCGACCGGCGCGGCGATCCCTTGGGTGTGATGCTGGATGATATCATCGCGGGCGTCTTTGCTGCCATCGGCGTTGTCCTTTTTGCCGGGATTTATCACGGGATCATTCTGCGATGAGTGTCGCCGCACAACTGATTGATATGGCTAAAGAACGCGGCATCATGATCGCTTTGGCCGAAAGCTGCACCGGGGGGTTAGTTGCGGGTGCAATCACCGAAGTGCCGGGCAGTTCCGCAATCTTCGACAGAGGTTTCGTCACATATACGAATTCTGCCAAGATGCAGATGATCGGCGTGCTGTCAGATACTCTGGCCGATTTCGGGGCAGTGTCCGAAGAGGTGGCATTAGAGATGGCTCAGGGCGCGTTTGACAATTCCGACGCGCAAATTGCGCTTTCCGTCACCGGTATCGCAGGGCCCGGCGGATCAGAGCATAAGCCGGAAGGGCGCGTATGCTTTGGTGTCGCGACCGGAGACGGCGTGCATACGGAGACGGTGGAATTTGGTCCTTTGGGGCGGGCACAAGTCAGGGCAGCGACAGTTGATCATGCGCTGAACCTACTCTTAGAAGGTGTTGCACAGTTTTCGCTAAAGATCTGACGCGAACTTCAAGATTTACCGTCCCCGTAAAGCTGCGCTGCGCGCCTTTCGAAAGCTTTTACAATGGTCTGCATGGCCTGATTAAAGAACATGCCTGCGGCCCCTTGTAGCAGCCGATTTTTGAATTCGAAATCGACGTGAAAATGAACCTTGCAGCCTGCTTCCGCGTCCTCGAACGTCCAGCGGCTGTTCAGGTGTTTGAATGGGCCATCGATATATTCGGTATCAATTTGCTTTTTGCCGGGCCAAAGCGTCACGCGGCTCCCAAAGGTTTCGCGGAAGACCTTAAAGGACACCACCAGGTCGGCTAGCAGGACGGTATGATCGCCCTCGTGACTTTCCGAACGTAGCCGCGCTGCGGCAGTCCAAGGCAGGAACTTTGGATAGTTTTCTACATCTGCCACAAGGGCATACATCTGATCAGCGGTATATGGCAGGATACGGGTTTCGTCGTGGACGGGCATGGGTGACTTTCACGGTGGGACTTCACCCTTTGATGTCGTAAAAGGCAGGCGGAAATCAACCCTTGCCCCACAGGTATCGTATGTCCCGCCCCTATGTCATCGATCAGATGATCAGCGCCAAATCCATCGCCGCCCGAATCGAAAGCCTTGCGCGCGACATTCACGCGGCCTTTGACGATACCGATAAACTGGTGGTCGTGGGGTTATTGCGCGGGTCTTTTGTGTTCATCGCCGATCTGGTGCGCGAACTTGACCTGCCGGTAGAGGTCGATTTTATCGAGGCTTCGTCTTATGGCGATGGGATGGAAAGCAGCAGAGAAGTGCGCATCCTCAAGGATCTGCGGGGCACGATCGAAGGGCGTGATGTGCTGATTGTCGAGGATATCGTCGACACCGGGCATACCCTGTCGCATGTCACTGATTACCTGCGGTCGCGTCACCCTGCCCGGCTGAAAACCATTGCCCTGCTGGATAAACCCGCGCGCCGCGAAGTCGATTTCCGCGCCGACTGGACTGGATTTGAAATTCCCGACGCATTTGTCGTCGGCTACGGCATCGACTTTGCGCAGCGGAACCGGAACCTGCCCTATATCGGACAAGTACGCTTCACGGACGACGCATGAACGCACGTTGGCTACTCCGCGCCAGTCGCTGGGCCCGCAATCCGCCTTCAGCGAGTCGAGTCTGGCTTGTGCTGGGGGTTGTGGTGGCCTGTCTTGCGCTGGCCGGGATAGAGAAGCTAGCTGGCGGGGCTTCTGGCGAGGGCCAGAAGCCCCGCACGCACTTGCTGTAAATTAAAGCGGGCCAGTTAATTTACAGAACCAAAAGGCTTTGCCCCGAATGATGGGAATCGTCAGACCATAAGACGTGCGACCGATTTGTGTCAGGCCAGCTTTGCCAGACGCGCAGCCCGCAACCGGGCGAAATCGTCGCCCGCGTGATAGGACGACCGCGTAAGTGGCGACGCAGAGACCATCAAAAAGCCTTTGCCAAAAGCAGCCTTTTCGTAGGATGCAAATTCTTCCGGCGTGACGAATCGATCGACGCGGTGGTGCTTTGGCGTCGGTTGTAGATATTGGCCGATCGTCAGGAAATCGATATCTGCGGCCCTCATATCTTCCATGACTTGCACGACCGACTGACGGTCCTCGCCAAGGCCAACCATGATGCCAGACTTTGTGAACATGGTTGGGTCCAGTTCCTTCACACGCTGCAATAGACGCAGGGAATGAAAATACCGAGCACCCGGACGGACCTCTGGGTAAAGCCCCGGCACTGTTTCAAGGTTGTGGTTGAAGACGTCAGGCTTCGCGGCAACGACAATTTCTAGCACGGATGGGTCACAACGGATAAAGTCCGGTGTTAAAATCTCGATCGTCGTCTGTGGGGCCTGACGGCGAATGGCCCGGATCGTTTGGGCAAAGTGTTCTGCACCGCCGTCTTCAACATCGTCGCGGTCAACAGATGTAATAACAACGTGCTTTAAACCCAGTTTTTTGACCGCATCAGCGACACGGCCCGGCTCGAACACATCCAGTGCCTCTGGCGGCTTGCCAGTCGCGATGTTGCAAAATGTGCAAGCCCGGGTGCAAACCTCGCCCATGATCATCATGGTCGCGTGTCCTTGGCTCCAACATTCGCCGACGTTGGGGCATCCCGCTTCTTCGCAGACCGTTGTCAGCTTATGTTCGCGTATAATGTCACGCGTCTGCTTGTAGCCTTCCGACGTCGGCGCCTTGACGCGGATCCAGTCCGGCTTTTTAGGCTGAAGACTGTCCGGCCGCTTCGCCTTTTCAGGGTGACGCTGGGCGGGGATTTTCAGATCACGCATGGACCGTGGGCCTTTCAAAAAGGGATAACATCCACTTATGGACTTTAAGACTGAAAGTCCATTGCAGTCAGTGGGAACCCGCGTTGCAAACCCAATCACAGGCATTCAAACTCAGTGTTACCTATCGGTGGGGATCATAGATCAAAGCATACAGCATCATTTTGAATACCGCTTTATCGCTAATCCCTACCCAATACGCGGCCCAAATTTGCCAGTCGTGACCTCATAGTGACGCATCAACCGTTGAAGTGATATGCGTAGGACAATCTTACCGGATCGCGCCGACCATCCCATGCGCTTTTCTGTAACTTCCAATCCTTCAAGCAGACAGCAACAACGCAGCGCGGCATCCTGCAAGCCCGGCGCAAGATCGTCGAGCGCGGCGATAACGCGAGCGCGTGCAGATATTGTCGCCGGGTGCAAAACAATCGATCCGGTATACGATAAAGCGGCGCGCCAGTCGTCCGCCGCATCAGGCCCCGGCTGCGACAGAACGTAATCCTCGCGCAGGCGTTCTCCGGCGCGCGCAAGGTCGCGGTTCAGAAAGGGTTGACCGTTCTTATCACGACGACGCGACAGTCCCATCAGCGGCGTTTCGGTGGCGATGAACCGTGCATTGGCAACACCCACCGCGCGCAGCCAATCGTCCTCTTCACCAGCCCCGTCAGAAAAGCCACTAGCCTTGTTTTCTTCTGCAGCCGTTAAGCGTCGCAATTCTGTGCGGCCCAGACCAGTGATATGATATCGGACGATACGCGCGTCCGGCGCGGGGCAGGAAACCCAATTTTGCAACGCCATCGCTTGCGCAATGTCGGCCTCTACCACAGCTGTGCGCAACGCGCCGCAATTTGTGTCTTCTCTCACGATCACAGCGCTGTTCATGTCACGCGCCACGGCCATAATCGCGCCAGGTTCACACAAGCGGCGCAAAATGTGCAGCGCTTCACGGTTAAGACGACCCTGCGTCACATGTCCGGCACCGGCGGACAAAGATACAGGCAGGGAGTGCAGCATTTCAGAGCTTTCTGTGTTGAAATCAGGATAGGAAGCGACGCTTAGGGCACGCAAGCCAGCATCAATCAATGGATCGTCGCGGCGCGCCTCGCAGGTTCGGACCTGCCGCATGATTGTCGAAGGATGGACATCACAGCGACGAGCAAGCGCCCGAATTGATGTGCCAAGAACCGTATGGGACAGATAGTGGCGGACAGGATCAGGAACCCACTCTGGTAGCTCTTTGCCGGGTATAGTCGTCATCATCGTCATTATGGCCAGCCCCTCTGGTCCCCCGCAGCGCGCTGTGTGCCGAACAACGAAGTCGGCACAGAACGAACAATCTAGGGGTGCGCCCTTAACTCATGGTTAATGTTAGTAACTTGGTAACACGTTGCTAAAAAATGATTAATCAATGGCATAGGGACCGTTCTTGAAATCGACCCGTTGCGCAACACTCGCTTTGGTTGTGCCAAAACGTTCAGCACAAGACCATTTTAATTGAGCTGAGGAACGGGAAATGCAGGACATTCAATCACAGGTACGGCAATTGAAGCGGCCCGGGCTGCTGGTGCGGGCCGCAAGATTCGGATTGGACGACTATAGGCGCACACGAGAACTGGCGCGTCTTTTACCGGGTCAGGGCATGACGACGCATGGGCCGGTGCTCATGGCATTGTTAGATGCAGAGCGGGAAGTAAACGACCTGCGCATCGCAAAAAATGCAGCATACACTTTGATCACGCATATCGATCTGCTGACCGCTATAATGGCAGAGCCGCGCGATTTTGATGCAATCGCGCGCCTCCGTTGTATTACATAAAACTGTCAGGCATCGACGCCTTCTTATCAACCACATAGGCCCGTAGCCGCGCTTCGATTTCCGGATCGAGGGGCGGCTGGACGTACGTGTCGACCATCTTCTTTACGCGAGCCGAGGCCAGTGTCTGCGTATCACGTGCACCCTCCTCGTCCCACGTCTCGAACGGCTTGTAGTCGAAAAGATCAGACCGCCAAAACGCCGCCTTAAAATTCGCCTGCGTATGCGCGCAACCCAGAAAATGCCCGCCGGGTCCGACCTCTGCAATGGCGTCCATTGCCTGACCGTTCTCAGACAGGTCGACGCCCCGCGCAAAGTGGTGAAGTGTCCCCAACTGATCCGCGTCCATTACGAATTTTTCGAACGACGCAACAAGACCGCCTTCAAGCCACCCACATGCATGCAGCATAAAGTTTACGCCAGATAATAGGCCCATCTGCAGGCTGTTCGACGTCTCATAGGCTGCTTGTGCATCAGGCAACTTTGAACCGCAGAACGACCCCGCGCTACGATAGGGTAGACCCAAACGCCGGGCCAACTGCCCTGCCCCATACGTAATATGAGAGGCTTCTGGCGTCCCAAACGTCGGCGCGCCAGAGTTCATGTCAATCGAGGTGACAAAGGCGCCGAATATAACCGGTGCGCCTGGGCGCACGAGTTGGGAATAAGCAACTCCAGCTAACACCTCTGCCATAACTTGCGTCAGCGTGCCTGCCACGGACACCGGCGCCATGGCACCGCCGACGATGAAGGGGCTGATGATGCTCGCCTGATTGTGTTCGGCAAAAATCTCTAGCGCGCCCATCATAATCGAATCAAACGTCAGCGGAGAGTTGATATTGATCAGCGACGTCATCACCGTGTTGTCGCGCACAAAATCCTTACCGAACAGGATCTCACACATCTCGACCGAATCCTTAGCACGTGATGGCTCCGTCACAGACCCCATGAATGGTTTGTCGGACAGCACCATATGGGCCAGCAACATATCAAGGTGCCGCTTGTTGACGGGCACATCCGTTGGCTCACATACCGTGCCGCCAGAATGGTGTAGCCACTTGGACATATAGCCCAGCTTCACGAACTTCTCGAAGTCCGCCATGGTCGCGTAGCGGCGTCCGCCTTCCGCATCCCGCACGAAGGGGGGGCCATAGACCGGTGCAAGAACAAGGTTCTTACCGCCAATCACAACGTTTCGTTCAGGGTTCCGCGCGTGTTGTGTGAACGATGACGGGGCCGTGCTGCACAGCTTGCGGGCCAAGCCACGTGGAATACGGACCCGTTCGCCCTCGATCTCGGCTCCTGCATCGCGCCAACGTTGCAGCGCAGCAGGGTTATCGACAAAGTTCACGCCGATCTCAGCCAGAACGGTTTCGGCATTCCGCTCGATCATATCCAACGCGGCTTCGTCCAAGACTTCGTAGTTCGGGACGTTGCGCTCTATATATTTGGCCGTCTCGACGCTGACGGCCGTACGCTCTGCGCGTCTCGCGGCTCCGCCGCCGCCCCTTGCCCGGCGTCCGCTGGTTGGCTCTTCGGTCATCTGCGCACCTTTCCCGCTGATCTTGGTGCATCTGATACGACGAAGCGAGAGGGCCAGAGAAGCGACAAACGCCATCTGACACGCGAAAGCGACATTGCAGCGATCCGCTTTCCGACTTATTCCAACGTCATGGATATTACAGACCACCAACGCCTACTGATCATCGACTTTGGATCTCAGGTCACGCAGCTGATTGCGCGTCGCCTGCGGGAACTGAACGTCTATTGCGAAATTCACCCCTACCAAAAGGTGACCGATGCATTCCTGACCGAATTTGCGCCCCAAGCTGTCATTCTATCCGGCGGTCCGGACAGCGTGACCCGCGAAGGATCGCCGCGCGCACCAGATGCAGTGTTCGAGATGGGCGTGCCTGTCCTTGGCATTTGCTACGGACAACAGACGATGATGACGCAACTTGGCGGCAAGGTTATCGGCGGTCACGGCACGGCAGAATTCGGTCGCGCCTTCGTCAAGCCAGAAGGTGAGCTTGATCTGCTACAAGGTTGGTTTCTAACCGAAAAAGAGCAGGTTTGGATGAGCCATGGCGACCATGTCTCTGAAATTGCGCCGGGTTTTCAAGTTTACGGGACTTCGCCCAACGCGCCATTCGCGGTCACCGCTGACGTGTCACGTCACTTTTATGCCGTCCAGTTTCACCCAGAGGTTCACCACACGCCCAATGGCGCCAAGCTTTACGAAAATTTTGTCCGCATCGCCGGGTTCATAGGTGACTGGACAATGGGCGCCTACCGCGAGCAGGCGATCGAGGCGATCCGTGCACAAGTCGGCGACAAGAAAGTCATTTGTGGCCTGTCGGGCGGTGTTGATTCGTCCGTGGCCGCGGTTCTAATCCACGAAGCCATTGGTGATCAGCTTACCTGTGTATTTGTAGACCACGGTTTGTTGCGGAAGGGCGAGGCCGATGAGGTCGTCAAAATGTTCCGTGATGAATATAATATCCCGCTGATCCATGCTGACGAACAAGAGCTTTTCTTAGGCGAACTTGACGGTCAATCCGACCCTGAAACCAAGCGAAAGATCATCGGACGGCTGTTTATCGACGTATTTCAGAAATACGCCAACGAGATCGATGGGGCTGAATTCTTGGCACAGGGCACACTGTACCCTGACGTGATCGAATCGGTTTCCTTCAGTGGCGGCCCCTCTGTCACGATCAAAAGTCACCACAATGTCGGTGGACTGCCCGAAAAGATGGGCCTCAAGCTGGTCGAACCGCTACGAGAGCTCTTCAAAGACGAGGTCCGCGCCCTTGGTGTCGAACTTGGTCTGCCGCCTTCCTTTATTGGTCGGCATCCCTTTCCCGGTCCCGGCCTAGCGATTCGCTGCCCGGGAGAAATTACGCGCGAAAAGTTGGAAATTCTGCGTAAAGCCGACGCGGTCTTTATCGACCAGATCCGCAGCCATGGGCTTTACGATGATATCTGGCAGGCCTTTGTTGCGATTCTACCCGTTCGCACAGTTGGCGTTATGGGCGATGGTCGGACCTACGATTTTGCCTGTGCTTTGCGCGCGGTCACATCAGTCGACGGTATGACGGCAGACTATTACCCTTTCACCCACGGTTTTTTAGGTGAGACAGCCACGCGGATCATCAACGAGGTGCAGGGCATCAACCGCGTGACATACGACATCACCTCAAAGCCTCCGGGCACCATCGAATGGGAGTGATCGACCTTAGCGGTGCTATGACCTGCCCACCTGACCGCCTTGATACGGTCCATACTGCTTTGGCGGATCATATCGCTGCTACCCGTTCAGAACCCGACTGCCTTAGTTTCGAGGAGATCGAGACGGCAGTCGGTGTTTTAAATGTAGTCGAGACGTTTCAAGATCGCTCAGCCTTTGAGGCGCATCAGGCGCGTGCCGCATCAAGCAACTGGGGCGCGCTACTGCCGGACTTCCCCAAGAATATGTCGTGACCACACAATGACAAATACCTTGCGTGCCTGTCTGTGGATGATCGGCGCAATCTTGTCTTTTACCTCTATGGCAATTGCTGGACGGCAGGTTAGCTTCGCCCTCGATACCTTTGAAATCATGACTTACCGCAGCTTGCTGGGGATTCTGATTGTTTGCATCGTCGCAGGGTTTTCAGGAACGTGGCGGCAGATCAATCGCCAGCAAATGGGTTTGCACGCCCTCCGCAACGCCGCCCATTTTACCGGACAGAACCTTTGGTTCTTCGCCCTTACTGTCATACCGCTTGCGCAAGTTTTTGCGTTGGAATTCACGACACCGATCTGGGTGCTGCTGCTCTCCCCCCTGTTGCTGGGTGAACGCCTGACCCATGTTGGTGTTATTGCAGCGCTGATAGGTTTCGTCGGGGTCCTCGTCGTCACCCGCCCCGGCAGCGCGCCGCTTTCGCCAGGTCTAATCGCAGCGGCGCTTTGCGGGGTCTGCTTCGCCTTTTCTGCCATCTTCACGCGAAAGCTGACGCGGACCCAGACGATCACCTGCATCCTGTTCTATCTAACAACGATGCAGGCTATTTTCGGATTGGTCTGCGCTGGTTTCGATGGCGATATCGCTTTGCCGAACGCCGTCACCCTGCCTTGGCTGATCTTGATCGGTTGTGCCGGTCTGTTCGCGCACTTTTGCCTGACCACCGCTTTGTCGCTTGCCCCTGCCAGTGTTGTCATGCCTATCGACTTTGTCCGCCTGCCCGCTATCGCCGTCGTTGGCGCGCTTGTCTACGGAGAGATCATAGACCCATTTATCCTGCTGGGTGCTGCACTTATCTTTGGCGGCAACTACCTTAACATCACCAAAGGCCAAGCGATCCGCCGTTAATCATCGCGACAAAGAGGTCACATTGTCGCGGTTGTTAGATTTCTGACGCCGCGTCATTAATTGACGGTTCACACCATGCATCAGAACCTCATTCTCGAGGAAACACTTTCATGACGGGGATGGAGACATGAAAACCAATTTAACGCTGGCAGCAGCTTTGATGCTGACAACGACAGCTGCCGGCGCTGGCGGCATCGACCGCACACTGACGAATTACGGTACATTGTTTGAAGTCGGCAACTACGTCGAACTGTCCTACGCTTCCGTGCGACCCAGTGTGTCCGGCGATTACAACGCGACACTGTCCAGAATCGGTGGATCGACAACCACAGGCGTGATGTCGGAGGATTTCAACACGCTGTCCGGCTCGATGAAGTATGACCTGACGCCGCGTCTTGCACTTGGCCTGTTCTTCAATCAGCCTTTTGGTGCAGATGCGTCGTATCCGGCTGGCGCCTATCGCGGCCTGTCGGCGGAATGGAATTCGAACGGCCAATCCATCGTGATGAAGTACAAAGTTACGCCAAACGTCAGTGTCTACGGTGGTGTGCACAGTATCGAATCACAGGCCAGCATTTTGATCCCAAACCAGCTCGTCGCATCACCAATCGCCCAAGCGCAGGCTGACGGTGCGCGCCGTCTTGGTGCAGGCGCACAGCAAGCAGCCGATGGTGCACAGCAAGCCGCAGATGCGGCAGCCGCAGCGGCCGGTGCAGGTGATGCAGCAGCCGCTGCTGCACTTGGCGCGCAAGCCCAGTCCCTTGCAGAACAAGCGCAAACGCTGGCCGCACAGGCGCAGTCACTTGGCGCAAGTGCACAGGCTACTGCGGCGACAATCTCTCCGAACACCAACGCAACGACAGGGCCGTTCACCTACCGCGCTCTGACTGACAAAGACCGCGAAACAAGCTACATCGTCGGTGCCGCATACGAGCGTCCTGAAATCGCCCTGCGCGTCGCACTGACCTACGAATCTGGCTATACGCATAGCTTCGATACTGTGGAAACTCTTGCTGCGACTGGTCTGAACCTGACCAGCAACACCGACATCTCGATGCCAGATGTCTATACTCTCGACTTCCAGTCCGGTGTTGCCAAAGATACTCTTGTATTCGGTTCCATCCGCCACGCGACGTGGGGCGATTGGGAAGTGCGTCCCGATGGCTATAAGGCTCTGACGAATGACCGTGTGACCGGTATCGACAGCGATGTGACGACCTATCGCATCGGTGTCGGCCGCAAGATCAACGACAACTTTTCTGGTTTCGCCCGCGTGACCTATGAAAACAGCAATGGCGACGTTGCTTCTCGTCTGGCCCCAACTGACGGCTCTACCGCTTTCGGCTTTGGTGGCACATACACCCGCGACGCCTTCAAAATCACGGGCGGCGTAGAATACATCAAATTTGGCGAAGCGACTGACGCAAGTGGCACTGAGTTTGCAGACAACGATGCAGTGGCCGTCGGTCTTTCGGTTGGCTACCGCTTTTAAGTTTTTCCCTTTCGAAAATGAAAAGCCCCGGCATTTGCCGGGGCTTTTTTATCTCGTGCCAATGCTAGGCTTTGTCGGGATCTCGGGTATGCCCTAAAATCGACCGCGCTGCCCGCAAACCTGGCTCCTCTCCACCACGTCCCAACAACTCCATTGTCTTGGTCATTGCCTCCATTTGTGCATCCGGCGCATCGAGGACAGCCTGCAGACTCTCTGCGATTTTTGCTGGCGTGCAATTTGGTCCTATGAATTCCGGCACGGCCCGTGTTTCGGATACGATGTTGACCAAAGTCACCGTATCGACAAGTAGCATCCGCCCGATGATCTGCCGTGACAGCCAATTCATGTCATAGGCAATCACCATCGGCATTCCTGCTGCCGCCAATTCTAACGACACTGTACCGGATGCCGCCAAAGCGACATCAGCCGACGCAAAGGCTGCCCTTTTGCCGGCGATATCTGTCGAAGGCACAAGCAAAGGTTGGCCGGGCCAATGTGCTGTCATTTCTTTAACAAGATCGGCAACAGGGCTCGCCACGGGCACGACAACACGCAAGTCTGGATGATGGCGGGCTAAAAGCCACAGACTTTCGCCAAAGCGGTCGGCCAGGCGCGTAACTTCACCCCGCCTAGACCCTGGCAATGCAAGGATGACAGGTCCTCGGTCCAGATCATGCGCGGAGCGAAAGGCATCTGCCTCTGCGGTCGTGGCGACGGGATGTGTGGCGACAGGATGGCCGACAAAATCGCATGTCATGCCTGCGGCTTGCATGTAAGGTGGCTCGAACGGAAATAAGGCTAGGACATGGTCGACGTGGTGGGCCATCTTCCGTGCCCGGCCCGGACGCCACGCCCACACGGAAGGTGCAACGTAGTGGATTGTCCGCAAGCTCGACCGTGCTTTAACCAGCTTGGCCACCTGCAAGCAGAAATCCGGGCTATCGATTGTCAGCAGAACGTCAGGTTGCGTAGCAACGACAGCGTCGGCCATCTCGGCGATCCGCCGCTTTAAGGCGCGATATTTGGGCAGCACCTCGGCCAGCCCCATGACGCTTAGCTCGTCCATCGGAAACCGACTCGTCAATCCCTGCGCCTGCATCAGCGGACCACCGACGCCATCAAAGGTCACATCAGGCCTCAGCTTCCGTAACCCCGCCATAACGGCCTCGCCTAGGGCATCGCCCGATGGCTCTCCTGCAATTACAAAAACCTTCATGCGCCTCCCCTTGGCCGAACCCAAAGGAACATGCCTTGCGTATCTAGCACGTCGATCAACCTCGCCTGATCAAGAACCATGACACCATCTGCTTCAATCACAACACCCGCAAGGCCGGCAGCCGCCGCCTCCATCACGGTCCGCAGACCGATTACCGGTAGATCCACACGGCGGTCCTGTGCGGGTTTTGGCCCTTTGAACAAAATGCCGCCTGACACCTCTGGCAAAGGGTGTGGTATGGATCGGAACCAACCAGCGAGCGCCTCAAGCGACCAACTGAACGGATCACTTTTAATGGGCGACTTCGTCATTGAGGGCTGAATTTGGCGCAGCATCGCATCGGTTCCTGCATCGTCTTCGGATACCACAATCCGACCGTCGCGGATCACGCAGGCCTGCCCCAGATCAATAGCGCCCATACGCACAAGGTGTTCCTCACCTTTGTGGGCGTCATTTTCATGTTGAAAACTTGGGCGTTCCCGCGTTGGGATTCCCGGTGGCAAAAACAGATCCGGCGCGACCTCGTGGGCCCCCATCACCGCGAAGCCACGTCGTTCCAGCACCGCGATAAAACCGCGCAAAGCGCCATCATCCCCCCGGTTCAGGGCGCGCCAGATTGTCGGCACAAGGGGCCAGGTCGCCAAATCAATGGCCCGCAAATTGACAGGAGGTCTGCGAATGGCGCCTGCCATGCAAATCTGTGTCACACCCCGCCGGCGAAGGTCATTTAAGAATGTTCCAAGGTGTTCGATCCGGAATGTGACGTCGGGTGTCACATCCGGCAAAAACCCTGAAAGCGCACAGACTAAGGGTCTTGCGGGCAAGGCCGCCAGCAAGGCGCGTGGCAGATCGCCGGTCCCGGCAATCAGCGCCAGCATCAGTGTGGTGTCAGGAGACTGCGGTCGCTGTCGCCAAGTATAAAGGCCAGCACCTGTTGCACGGCGGCACTATCGTTGCCGGATAAAGCCTCCGCGCGGGCATGAAAGGTACCTTCACCATCCTTCAGCACGGCATATGCCGCCCGAAGCGCAGAAATATCAGCCCGTGCCATACCGCGCCGCTTTAGCCCAACCAAGTTCAAACCTTCCAGTGTCGCACGCGGTCCCATGACTAAACCGTGTGGGATGACATCGTTAGTCACCATCGAAAGCGCACCGATGATGGCGCCCTGCCCGATCCGCACGAATTGATGGATACCTGACAAACCACCGACGATGACATCGTCTTCCAACACGCAGTGCCCGGCAACGGCGCTCGAATTTACAACAATCACGCGGTTACCCAACATGCAGTCATGCGCCACGTGACACCCGGCCATCAACAGGCAGTCGTCACCAATCTGCGTCAGGCCGCCACCGCCAGCTGTGCCGCAGTTTACAGTCACATGTTCTCGAATGCGGCTGCGCGCACCAATGCGCAGCCGGGTGTTTTCGCCGCCAAATTTCAAATCTTGCGGGATTTCACCAATGACGGCGAACTGAAAAATCACGCTATCTTCGCCGATATGGGTGTCGCCGGTGACCACGACGTGACTTTTCAAAGTGACTCGGTCGCCCAGTACGACTTGGGCACCGACGACGCATAATGCGCCGATGACGCAATCTGCGCCTATCACGGCACCGTCTTCGACGATGGCGCTGGGATGCACCTGTGCCATCAGCTGCGCATGTCTAGCATAGCTGCGAATTCGCATTCACAGGCCAACTCGCCATCGACTTCAGCGCGCCCGTGGAATTTCCAGACCTTGGCACCGGGCTTGCCCCGCAGGGTCGTGATTTTCATCATCATGCGATCACCGGGAATAACTTTACGGCGGAATTTGCAGCCGTCGATCGACATGAAGTAAATCAGTAGATCACCGTTGATCAGCCCCATCGACGCACCGACCATGACGCCAGCGGTCTGGGCCATTGCCTCGATGATCGTAACGCCCGGCATGATCGGCGCACCAGGAAAGTGCCCCTGAAAATGTGGCTCGTTCATTGTGACGTTTTTGATTCCTACAGCAGAAGATGTGCCGTCGATCTCCTGAACGCGGTCTACCAGCAGGAAAGGATAGCGGTGCGGCAGGATCGCTTGGATCAACTGAATATCGCAGGCCGTGATCGGCTCGGGCATGGTGTCGGTCATAGGGAGAATTTTCCTTGGCTGCTGCGACGCGTCCCGCGCCTTGTTCTGATTAGCAAGCCACTCAGCACCGGGCAAGGGCACGCGCCATCAGCGCTCTAGTGGTGGCGCAACCTCTAAGGCGGGCGGCGCAGCCTCTATTGGGTCAGATCCTGACCCTTCGACGAGAGGCGGTGCTTCGGCGTCAGGGACGACGGCCTGATCGTTTAAGAGCGCGGCATCGATGCGGACAATAGCCTCTTCGGTGACATCCGCTGCCGATAGCGCCAGAAAAACGGACCGACGGTCTAGGATGACAGCAGCACCGCGTTCCAGCATCAACTGTCCGATGACATCCCTTACTGCGGTAAAGAAATCGTCTCGTGCTGCAAGACGTGCGTTTTGCAGCGATACCTCTTTGGCATCTCGCGCGCGGCGAATGCCTTGAACCTTCACGTCAAAGGCCTCGGCCTCTTTGCGAAATGCCGCGGGGTCCATCGTCGGCCGCCGCAAGGTCAGGCTGCGCTCTTCGTCGGTCAGCGCTGCGACGATACGATCGTTTTCCGACTTCAGCGCATCCGCGTCTCGGTCAAGACCATCCCGGATTTGCTGGCCGTAGCCAGTTTCCTGATAGAGTATTTCACTGTCGAGGATCAGAACAGGTGTCGGCGGTACCGTCTGCTGTGCGGCGATGGGGTTGGCAAAGCCAAGCCCCAAAACCAACACAGCCGCCCATGTACGCATTAGAACGACGTCGAAATCGTGACGTCAAAGGCTTTGGTCTGGTCCTGTGTTTCGGCCATCAGCGGCTCTGTAAAGTTAAAGCGCAGTGGGCCAAGAGGTGTTGTCCAGAAGATCGACAGACCAGCCGTCGCACGTGGAGTAAAGCCATCATACAATATCGACGTGCCATCAGGTGCGGTGCGGCCTACATCCCAAACAGAACCATAATCCGCGAAGATACCACCGGTGATGCCGTATTCCTCAGGCAGACCCAGTGGGAATTCGGCTTCAAGCCGTGCAACGGCGTAGGAATTACCGCCAAGTGCATCATCGGTCTGTTCGTCGCGTGGTCCAACACCATTGGCGTCGAAACCGCGGAAGTTGTTACCGTTCAGAAAGAAGCGGTCGGTCACGCGGCTGAAACCATCCTGATAAGCCAGAT
Organism: Loktanella sp.; assembly: GCA_024635625.1. Lineage (GTDB taxonomy): Bacteria > Pseudomonadota > Alphaproteobacteria > Rhodobacterales > Rhodobacteraceae > Loktanella. Next base: position 29,264 of record JAGXIQ010000011.1, read on the forward strand.
ATCCGCCCTCAATCGTGGCCCGAAGCGTCACGTCCTCGCTCAGCACTTTCTTTTCAGCCGCAGCAAGCGCCGTCGTCTTGATGAAACGCGTGTCGCCGAAACCGAATTCCTGACCAAAGCGGAAAACGACACCTGCTGTTGGGTCAAGGCCAGTGCGCCGATTGTCGAACGAGTAGTTGTAGCCAAGCGACGTTGTATAGACCCCTTCCAAACCGGCCTCTTCCTGAATGACAGGGCTGATACCGTCGGCATCATCAAGCCCGGTCAGGTCATCAAAAGCAAAGGCGACAAAAGTCGTCAGGCGCCCGCTTTCGCTGACCGGGAACGTCAGACTAGGGCTGAAACGAAAGTTTTCGGTGTCATAGTCGGCGTTCTGATTGTCCGTCGTGCGATAGCTTAGATCCAAGCCCGCACGCAAATCGCGGCCCAGAAAGTTCGGCTCTCCAAAGCTGAAGTCGAACACGCGGTTTGTTTCACCGGTCGACACCTGAAAGCTTAGCGATTGGCCACGACCAAGAAAGTTCGCTTCGCGGAAGCTGGCAACCAGACCAATACCATTGTCGGTGTTGTAGTTGGCACCGAATGACAGCGAACCAGTCGGCGCCTCTTCGACGTTTACGTCAATGATAACCTGATCGGGTGTTGTACCTTCGCGGGCGTCGACCGAAGCATTAGAAAAGAAACCAAGCGCACGGATGCGGTCTGCAGCCTGCCGGATTTCGCGCGGATTGAAAGGGTCGCCTTCGACGGTGCGGAACTGGTTCCGTACGACACGGTCAAGGGTTGTTGTGTTCCCCTCAATATCGATCCGCTCTACGAAAATACGCGGTCCGCGCACCATCTGGTAGTCGACGTTCAGGGACAAATCCCGCTCGTTCCGAGTTACCTTCGGCTCGACGGCGACAAAAGTCAGGCCTTGCTGAATAGCCAAACGTTCCAGCCGGGCGATATCACGATCGACCTGACCAGGAGAGTAGGACATGCCGGTCCGCGTTGTCAGCGCGCGCTGATAGCTTGCGACATCAACTTCTGGAAGGGTCGAGCTTGCCGAAACGTTACCAAATGTAAACTTCTGACCTTCCTGAATGTTGTAAGTGATCAGGTATGCGTCACGCTCGCGCGTTAGGGTCACGTCAACGTTCTGCAACGTAAAGTCGGCAAAGCCACGCGACTGGTAGAAGTCGGTCAGAACCTGCTTATCAAAGTTGATACGCTCTTCGGAATAAGTGTCACGGCTGATGATCGCGCGCAGCAAGCCCGCCTGCTTGGTTTCAAGCACGCCACGCAGGCGGCGGTCGGAAAAGCTGCGGTTCCCGACGAATGTAATGCGCTGTACTTCGGTCACGCCGGATTCTTGCACTGCAAACACAAGGTCCACACGGTTTTCAGACAGGCGAATGATCTGTGGCGTGACTGATGCGTTGATTCGGCCATTCTGTGCGTAAAGACTGGTGATCGTAGAAACGTCACGTTCGACCGTGGCGGGCGAATAGATTTTCCGAGGCTGACTCTCCAGACGCGGCTGAAATTCTGCGTCCTTCAAGCGGCGGTTACCCTCAATCGAGATTTGGTTGATCGTCGGGAATTCGACGACCGTGATGGCAAGTGTTCCGCCTTCAGCCTGAACATCGACACTCTCGAACAAACCAGATTCTCGAATTTTCTGACCTGCGTTATTCAGTTGGTCGGCGCTAACTGCTTCACCCCGGCTGATGCCTGCAAATGTCAGAATTGTGTTATCCGCAACCCGCTGGTTGCCAGAGATACTGACGGTATTGAAAACGAAGGATTGTGCCAGTGCGCGACTGGCCAGCAAGGCCAGCATCAGTACGCCGATCAGGATTAGCCCCCGCGTCAGCCGTGTCGATACTGGCGCTTTGGCGCCCCAAGTTTTCAGTGTCATGTGTGCGCCTGCATTTTATCTTGCCCAGTTGTAAATTAATTACCGAGTCAGGCGCGAGATGTCAAAACGAACAAGCGCGCCCAAGGGCGCGCATTGCAGTGAATTCTGACGTGTTGCCTTTAAAGCAGCGCGATATATGCGCTGGCATAAAGAGCGGCCACCAATGCAGCTGTCATAATAAAGCGATCCCAGTTCAGAATCACCAAGGTGCTGACGCCTTTGTAGCCTTTATTGAGGGTCTGCATTGCTGTCTCCGTGTTTTATAATCGCCCAATTCTTGCCAATTCATTAAGGCAGAATTGGGGCAGCAGGATGACGGATCAGGGGCAGAGAACCAGATCGTTCAGCATCGCAAACAGCATTAATGACCCGATCAATGCAACGCCAGCTGTCATCAGTACGTTCAGCGCCCTGTCCGATGGCTTGCGCCGGGTAATCGCTTCGTAGGCGTGAAAGACAAGATGACCCCCATCAAGTACGGGGACCGGGAATAGATTCAATAGGCCCACCGCAGCCGATAGCATCCCTATGAACAGCACGAAACTGGACGGCCCCTGACTTGCCATTGTGGCACTTGTTTGCGCAATGCCTACGGGGCCGGACAAATTACAGGTGGAAATCGCACCCGTCACAATATGCGACAGAGCGGAGAGCGATGTGGTTATCGTCATCCACAATTGCTGCATGCCCATCCAAATGGCTGTCCACGGGGCAATACGATCTGTCGCGGCCTGAAAAAACAGATCGCCATTGATACCGATCAGCCAGCGTGTTGCAAAACTGCCGTCCGCCTGCGGCAGGTCCATCCGGCGCGGCGCCAGCGTCACATCCTTGGTCTCACCGTTACGCCAAATCGTTAGGTTTAGATCGCGCCCATCGGCAGCATTCACAACATCAATAACTTGCTGGAATGCAAAGATCGGCGCGCCGTCGATTGCCGTAATAACGTCGCCAATCCGCAGACCTGCGTCATCGGCGGCAGAGCGCGGCGTCACACCAGATGCTCGCGGCGGCATTGGGTAAGGACCCTGCACTACGATTTCAGCACCATCACGGTTAACGGTATATTCCACGCGGTCGGTCACGGGCAGCGTATCAAGCATTTTGTCACCACCCATGACAATGTCACCGATACGAATGATCTCATCCCCCGGCTGCAACTCAGAAGCGTAAGCTGGCGGCAAGGCCACCTCGGCTGCATAGGTCACCGGATCGCGCGGCGTGCCACTGACCATAAGGTAGCCGGCAAACAAAACCACAGCGAGAATGAAGTTAAAGAGCGGTCCCGCCGCAACAGTTGCGGCCCGCGCCCATAGCGGAGCGCCTAGCATCGTGTGGCGAGAGTCCCTGCCCTCTGCAACATCGGTCCCACCAACGCTGGCCGCATTGGCATCGCCCAAAAACTTTACGTAACCACCAAACGGCAGTGCCGCGATCTGCCAGACTGTGCCACGCTTGTCTGTGCGCGAAAACAGGACCGGGCCGAACCCAATCGAGAAGACTTCGGCGTGGATCCCGCTCCAGCGTCCGACGATGTAATGGCCGTATTCATGGATCGCCACGATGATCGACAAGGACACCACAAAAGCCAGAAGGGTGAACAGGCCACCGCCAAGCTGCGGCAAAAGCTGTGTCAGATCCACTGTGTCATCCCCGATTTTTCAAAGCTTCCGCAACGTACGCACGCGTGTTGCGATCTATATCCATAACAGCATCTAGGCTGTTCGGGGCATTTTGCGGCCCCTCATGTGCTGACAATATTGAGAGCGCGTCTTCAACAACCCCGCTCATATCCATGAATCCGATACGCCCCGCGATAAAGGCGTCAAGCGCGGCTTCTTTCGCGGCATTAAAGACGGCCCCCATGCCACCGCCCGCCTTCATGACTTCGCGGGCCAGCCGCAAGGCAGGCCAGCGGTTTTCATCAGGCGCGCGAAACGTCAGGGCTCCGATCTCTGCCAGATCCAGACGCGCGACGGGCAGATGTCTGCGATCCGGCCAATGCAGCGCATAACCAATAGCATGGCGCATATCAGGCGGCCCGACGTGGGCCATCAGCGCGCCATCGTGAAATCCAACGAGCGCATGGATCAAGGATTCTGGATGAACGATCGCTTCAATTTTTTCGGGCGCGATGCCGAAAAACTCTTTGGTTTCGATTAGTTCCAGTGCCTTGTTAAACATCGAGGCGCTATCGATTGTAATCCGCTGCCCCATGTCCCAATTCGGATGGCTTGACGCCTGTGCCAGTGTGGCGGTTTTTAGATTTTCCAGCGGCCAGTCGCGAAACGCCCCACCGGATGCGGTGATTACGATGCGTTCGACCGCGGTGATATCTTCGCCCACCAACCCCTGAAAGACCGCGGAATGTTCACTGTCGACCGGCAAAATGGTGGCCCCAAAGTCCCGCGCCTTAGCCAGCAGAAGCGGCCCCGCCGTTACCAACGATTCTTTGTTCGCCAGCGCGAGAGTCGTGCCCTGCTCCAACGCGGCCATTCCCGGCGGCAAACCCGCGGCACCAACTATGGCTGACATGATCCAATCGGCGGGGCGGCGGGCCGCATCAGTGATAGCGACCGCACCGCAAGCTGTTTCAATCCCCGTACCAGCAAGAAGATCCTGCAATTCCGCGTAGCTGGCAACATCACCCACCACGGCCACTTCGGCTCGTAAGTCTTTGGCATCCTGTGCCAATTGATGCGCGTTCCGCCCACCGGTCAGGGCGACGACATCATAGGCGTCGGGGTCGCGGCGGATCAGATCAATCGTGCTTTGGCCAATTGATCCAGTGGCACCCAGTATGGATACCCGCCTCAAAAAGCGACTCCGGGGACGTTGAATGTACCTGCAACGAATAGCATGAACAACGATGCGCCCAGCAGCGCATCGAAACGGTCGAATAAACCACCATGGCCAGGAATCAAAGTAGAGCTGTCCTTAACCTTCATTCGCCGCTTTAGCGCGCTTTCGGCGACATCGCCTAACTGACTGGCAAAGCTCAGGATCATTGATAACAGGACGATCTCGAATCCAGCTTTTGTGAACAGCGTGAAAATATATCCGATCAGACCCGCAGCGATCCAGCCGCCCGCAGTTCCCGACCATGTTTTCTTGGGGCTAACTTTGGGCCAAAACTTTGGTCCGCCAACAGCGCGACCAATCATATAGCCGAATACATCTGTCGCGACGACGACGCAGATCAGCCACAAAATCCACGTAAAACCATAGTCCTCCCGAAAGGTGACTAAACCCCATCCGGCAATTAGGATGCCAAGCGAAAAGCAAAAGAAGGACAGCCGCTCGTGTTTAACGCGCCATGATCCGATGACCGGCACAACAAGAAACAACAACAGACCAAAGGCAGAAGCATGTGCCAGCATGCCCGAAAGGACAGAGGCTGTAAGGGCCGCCTGTAACATGCCCGGCGTGGGCAGGTCCGGAGCGATCATCATCCACAGTTCCCAGATCATAACGGCGGTCACGAAAACCACCATCATCTGAAACCAGACACCGCCCAGCAAAACGCCAGCAGCCCCAACAATCACCATTGCCGCGCTCGAGGCGAGGCGTACCGTCAGATCATCCCATTTACCGGGGGTCGGATTTACGCCGGGGGTCACTTTCAGGCCAGAACCGCACCAAAGCGACGCTCGCGCTTGCCGTAACCGGACAAAACTTGCGCAAAGACATCTTTGGTGAAATCGGGCCAAAGGGTGTCTATAAACTCGTATTCCGCATAAGCAGACTGCCATAGCAAGAAGTTGCTAATGCGTGCCTCGCCGCTGGTCCGGATCACCAGATCAGGATCTGGCAGGAACCGCGTATCGAGGAACTTTGACAGTGTTTCCGCATCCACATCTTTGTAAGACAGACGCCCCTGTTCGACCTCAAAGGCCAGACGTTGTGCTGCGCGAGTGACTTCGTCACGGCCGCCATAATTCAAGGCAATCGTCAGATGTACTTTGTCGTTGTCGGCGGTGAACATCTCCAGATTGTCCATCAACCGCACAAGCTTGTCGTCCAGCTTAATCCGGTCACCGATAAAGCGCACGCGAACACCCTCGTCGAACAAGGCCTTCGCCTCGCGCATGATGTAGCGGCGGAATAGGGCCATCAGTCCAGATACCTCTGTCTGTGTCCGCTTCCAGTTTTCGGTCGAGAATGCAAAGATCGTCAAATATTTGACGCCCTCATCGGGGCAGGCCCGAACGATTTCACGCACGCGGCGGGCACCGGCATGGTGCCCGAACAGACGTGGTCGTCCACGCTGTTGCGCCCAGCGACCATTGCCATCCATGATGACGGCCACATGGTTTGGTCCGGTTTTATCGTCAGTGCGCGTCATGTCTGCCTCGGGCATGGTGCCTCTTTCCGAAAGTGTTGGTCCGCACATCACGGACGCGGGATTAGTCCCGCTGCCTCAGACCTGCATGATCTCGGCCTGTTTCGTTTCCAACGTCTCGTCCACTTTCTTAATGTGGGCATCAGTCAGTTCTTGCACGGCGGCCTCCCAGAATTTCTGGTCGTCATCGGCCATGCCGTCTTTGGCCTTTTTGATCTGGTCCATGCCATCCCGACGCAGGTTGCGAATGCTAACCCGCGTACTCTCGGCATATTGGCCCGCGACCTTCGTCAATTCGCGACGGCGTTCTTCGTTCAATTCAGGGATCGGCAGCATGATAATCGTGCCGTTCATCTGGGGATTGATGCCCAGACCGCTTTCGCGGATTGCTTTTTCGACCTTGTTCACAAGGCCCTTATCCCAAACGTTGATTGTAACCATCCGCGGTTCCGGGACGTTCACCGTACCAACCTGGTTGATCGGTGTCGGGCTGCCATAAGCGTCAACCATGATCGGTTCCAGCATAGAGCCAGATGCCCGGCCCGTGCGCAACGACGCCAGTTCAACGCGCAGGTTCGCGATCGCACCGTCCATACGGCGCGCCAGATCGTCGGTATCGAGTTCGAAATCTTCAGCCATGTCTACTTGCTCTGTCTTTCGGCATAATGCCTGCTTTCCCCGCTCTTACGGGAAAGGGGTGAATTTGTATAGGTCACGCTGTTGCTGTTTTGCCCCGGTGTGACATGATCCGCCGATGGTCAGTCGTGAACGATCGTAGAGGTGCCTTCACCAGCAAGGATACCCTTAAAGCCACCCGTATCATCAAGGCTGAACACGATGATCGGCAGATGGTTGTCGCGGGCCAGCGCAATTGCGCTCGCATCCATGACGCCCAGATGTTTTTGCAGCACCTCGTCGTAGCTGATCCGCGCGTAACGCTTAGCGTCGGGATGCTTCTTTGGGTCCTTGTCGTAAACGCCGTCAACCTTGGTGCCCTTGAATATCGCCTCACAGGACATCTCGTTTGCGCGTAAAGTTGCGGCAGTATCAGTCGTGAAATAGGGGTTTCCGGTACCAGCTGCAAAGATGCAAACCCGCTTCTTCTCTAGGTGGCGGACGGCGCGGCGGCGGATGTAAGGCTCGCACACCTGATCCATCGGGATGGCCGAAATCACGCGCGTGTGGATTTTCAACTCTTCCAGCGCTGACTGCATCGCCAAGGCATTCATCACCGTGGCCAACATGCCCATATAGTCGGCGGTGGTCCGTTCCATCCCCTGCGCAGAGCCTTGCAGCCCCCGAAAGATGTTGCCGCCACCAATGACCATGCAGATTTCAACACCCATGTCGTGCACGGATTTCACCTCGCGGGCGATGCGTTGGACCGTGGGCGGGTGCAGGCCGAAGGCGGTATCGCCCATCAGCGCCTCGCCAGAGATCTTGAGCATCACGCGCCCGTAGGTTGTCCGGTCGTCAGTCATGGGGGGAGGATCCTTTTCTGGCGCGGCACGGCGCGCGACTTTCGCTGCGGTACAAAATGAAGCATATGGGCCGAAGGTTCAATGCCGCAGGGCGGTGGAAAGTGGAAAATGACAATGGCCCTGCCAAGGCTAACGCCAGAGACACCTGTTCTGATCGCCGGGCCAACCGCTAGCGGAAAGTCCGAGCTGGCTTTAGCCATTGCGCAGGCACAGGGCGGCATCATCGTAAACGCCGACGCGCTGCAGGTGTTTGACGGCTGGCGTTTGCTGACGGCGCGGCCGTCCGACGACGATCTGGCGCAGGCGCGCCACGCACTTTACGGGCATATTCCGCTCGACGCGCCCTATTCCGTCGGTCACTGGCTGCGTGATGTCACCCCATTGCTACAAGGGCAGCGCCCGATAATCGTTGGTGGTACGGGTTTATACTTCAGCGCCCTGACTGAAGGGCTAGCCGACATTCCCGCCACACCTGCCGAGGTCCGCAGCGCGGGCGACGCCCTATCCCTGCCCGATTTGCTGACACAGATCGATCCGGCAACGCGCGACCGGATCGACACTGCCAACCGGGCCCGCGTACAGCGCGCCTGGGAGGTATTGCAAACCACGGGACGCGGACTTGCGTCCTGGCATGACGAGACGCCTCCACCACGGTTGCCGCTGAACCAAACACTGCCGCTGGTCATCGATGCACCAAAGGACTGGTTGTCGCCCCGCATTGCACGCCGTTTCGATACGATGTTGAACCACGGCGCGCTGGCCGAGGCCGCGGCGATCCGGCCGCATTGGGACCCTGCACATCAATCCGCCCGTGCCATTGGTGCAACAGAGCTTATCGCCCATCTTAACGGCGATATGTCGCTGACCGAAGCAAGAGAGGCCGCCATCGTCGCCACGAGCCAGTATGCCAAGCGTCAAAGGACGTGGTTTGCACGCCGCATGCGCGACTGGCATCGACTTGATGCGTCTTCTGCTGGCTTTTCCGCCGAATGGGCCTCACTGATCTGACAAGGCCATTGTTTTTGCAAGTCGGCCTCGCCAAACTTAGGTAACCCGACAGGACAGGCCCGTTATGCCGCAAGACGCCAGCTCTTTGCCAACGACACCCCAAACGATCCGCTTGACCTTGCAGCCCCTTGCCCATATCCCGCAGGCTAGCCGCTGGCGAACAGAGGCGATGCGCAGCCACACAACACCACTCCTGATCTATTTTGCCCGTGGTCAGGGCCGGATTACCGTCGCAGGCCTGACCAGCGGATATGGCCCCAATAACCTGATCTTCATCCCCGCAGGAACGATGTACGGCTTCGAAATGGGTCAGACTGTCTTTGGCCAGACACTCACCCTACCCGCCGCCATGTCTGCCGAATGGCCCGACATCCCGGTTCATCTGCGCTTGCGCGACGTTGCCACCCAAAAAGAACTATTGGGCCTCCTTGAAGGGCTAGAGCGAGAGATTACAACCGACAGGCCGCATGGCCGCCGGGCGGCGCACTATTACGCTGGCTTGATGTCGGTCTATTTTGCACGTCAGATTGCGGCACAGCCTGTCGATCCGGCAAAAAGCCGTTCGCAAAGTGGCGCTGCTCGTTTGGTTGCAGCCTACACCGGTCTGGTTGAACGGGATTTCCGGTCCGGGCGCGGCGTCGCGGAATATGCGGCCGAGTTAGGTGTCACCCCGACCCACCTTACACGATGCTGCCGCCAGACTTGCAGCCAATCCGCCCTGTCACTGCTGGCGGACCGCCGCCACTACGAGGCATGCACGATGCTGCGCGATACTGATACGCCAGTACAGGACATTGCCACTGCGACGGGTTTTCAATCGGCGGCCTATTTTAGTCGCGCCTTTCACGCCAGATCTGGCCAAAGCCCCAGCGCCTTTCGCCGCAGCGACCCCGCCAATCGTCCGCGTTAGCCCGCGCAACCTAATCCAAAAGTGTCGTTTTTAGACTGTATTTTCTGCAATATTTGGCCATATGCCGTTCCTTAAATTCAAAAAAGTCATAAAAATCAGTATTGACGCGGGCCAAAGCATGATAGCTGATGGAAGCTCTGATATAAGCGGCCATGTCGCTTTCAATCCACGCGCGGAAAACGGGGTCCCTTCAGAACCCTGTCGCACCGCCGCAGACAGAAAGAGATTTCATGACCTCTCAAGAAATTCACCACCCTGCAGTCTCCATGTATGCCAAAGAGGTCCGCACTGGTAAATTGGACCGTCGGGAATTCCTAACGCGCGCCACGGCGCTTGGCGTGACGGCCCCTGCGGCTTACGGTCTGTTAGGCTTGCAGTCGCCCGCCGCGGCGGAACAGCACGTCCAAACGGGCGGTACCCTGCGCATGCAGATGGAGGTGCGGGCTCTTAAGGATCCGCGCGTTTTCGACTGGCCCCAGATTGCCTATGTGACAGCGGGCTGGCTGGAATATCTGGTGGAATACAACAATGACGGTACATTTGCCCCGCTATTGCTGGAAAGCTGGGACGTAAACGATGACGCAACCGAATATACATTGCACGTCCGTCCGGACGTAACCTGGAATGACGGCACCCCTTTCACCGCCGCAGACGTCGCGCGCAACATTGTCGGCTGGTGCGACAAGTCGGTCGAAGGCAATTCAATGGCCGGCCGAATGGCCACATTGATCGATCCTGCGACCGAAAAGGCGATCGAAGGCGCGATTACGGCAACCGATGATCTGACCGTTGTGCTGACACTGCCGATGCCCGACATTTCTATCATCGCGGGCATGTCAGATTACCCGGCCCAAATTGTGCCCGAAGATTTCAATCCTGATGACATGACAACAAACGCAAAGGGCACGGGGCCATACCTGCCTGAAAGCGTCGATGTTGGGATAAAAGCGGTTCTGACCAGAAATGAAGGCCATGCTTGGTGGGGCTATGCTGCTGGCAAAGGCGCACATATTGACCGTTTCGAATTCGTCGATTACGGCACCGACCCCTCTGCATGGGTCGCGGCCGCCGCCGCAGAAGAAGTCGATGTGATCTACGAGACTGTCGGCGACTTCGTCGATATCCTCGACGGTATGGGCTGGGAAAAATCTGAAGTGGCGTCCGGCTCAACTGTCGTGATCCGTCCCAACCAGCTCGCACAGGTTGACGGCACGCAGCCCTATGCCGATGTCCGGGTCCGTCGCGCAATCGCGATGGCAGTCGATCTATCGATCTGCCTAGAACTTGGCTATGCTGGTAGAGGCGAGGTTGCGCGGAATATGCACATTGGCCCGATGCACCCCGAATGGGCCGACATCCCGGCCATTGAGGTCGATCCCGCTGCAGCGCTCGCGCTTCTGACCGAAACGGGCATGCAGGATTTCGAGATGGAGCTGATTTCCATCGACGACGACTGGCGCAAGAATACGACTGACGCCGTAGCAGCCCAATTGCGCGATGCGGGTTTCAATGTAAAGCGGACGGTCATTCCCGGCACCACCTTCTGGAATGACTGGACCAAATATCCATTCTCTTCGACCGATTGGAACCACCGCCCGCTTGGCACACAGACCTATGCATTAGCCTATCGGTCGGGCGAAGCATGGAACGAAACAGGGTTTGCAAACCCAGAATTCGACAGTCTGCTTGCAGATGCCAATGCGATTGCCGACGCCGACGCGCGGCAAGTAATCATGGCCAAACTGCAAACGATCATGCGCGATGAAGGCGTGGTTGTGCAGCCATACTGGCGGTCGCTCTACCGCCACGTCAGACCCGGTGTCATCGGTGGACAGATGCACATCAGCTATCTGCCACGCCTTTACAACTTTGGCTTTGCCGCTTGATGGCAGTGGTGCAATCGGTTCTAACCTGCGCCCCCGCACTGCGATGACGGGGGCGGCATGGTACGATTGATCCTGCGCAGCATAATGGGCCTGTTTTTAACGGCGCTCTGCCTGACGTTTCTGGTTTTCTGGCTGACGAACCTTGCGCCTAACCTTGAAAAGCTGGCCAAGACCCAAGGCAATGCGCGCATGACGGATGCCGCAGTCGAAAGCTGGCTGGCGAACCGAGGTTACGATCAGGCCCTGCCTGTTAAGTACGGCGAATGGCTTGGTGTCGTACCCGGCTATGTTATCGACGGCAGCGATGGCACAACGCGCGCGCGTTGTGTCGAGGCAGGTGCGCCGGTGAATAATCCCCCGCGCTTTTGTGGCGTCCTTCAGGGCGACTGGGGTTATTCCACAGTTTTGCGCGACGATGTGCTGACCATTATCGGCACGCGCCTTGGCCTGACCGCCAAGTTAATGGCCTGCGTTATGGCTATTATGATTCCCGGCGCGCTGATCATGGGCGTGCTGGCGGGCATGCGCGAAGGGTCGCGGCTGGACCGTAGTCTTTCGACGGTATCGATCATCACGACGGCCACGCCAGAATACGTCTCTGGCGTGGTACTGATCGCAGTCTTCGCCACAGGCACCTTCGGAATGAACTGGTTCAAAGGCACTGCGACCTCTGCGATGGAGGATGCTAACTTTCAGAACTTTTTCCTGCCTGTCATGACCATCGCACTTTACGGCATGGGCTACATTGCCCGCATGACTCGGGCCAGCATGACCGAAGTCATGACAGCCCAATACATCCGCACCGCGCGCCTGAAAGGTGTATCTTTCAGTAATATTGTCCTGAAGCACGCCCTTAGGAACGCGTTGATCGCCCCCTTTACGGTGATCATGCTGCAATTCCCGTGGCTTTTGAACGGTGTCGTGATCGTCGAGACTCTCTTTAACTATAAAGGTTTCGGCTGGACGCTGGTACAGGCAGCGTCAAACAACGACATCGAGTTGCTGCTAGGCGTTTCGATTGTGTCGGTTATTGTCGTCTTGGTCACGCAGTTGCTGTCCGACATCGGCTATGCGGTTCTTAACCCCCGCATCCGCCTCAGCTAAGGATTTCGCATGGAACCCCTCACCTGGACTGGATCACTTGGGCAATTTCTGAACCCGGTACTGATGATAACTGCCACCGCCCTCGTATTGACGGCCGCGGCACAGATCATCGCCGGTCTTTTTGCGCCTGCTGTCACCCTACAATCGAACGCCGACGGATCGCTAATGGCGCGAGGTGGAGCGTTTGGCGCGGTCGAGACCGCTTTGAAATGGGCCTTCATTGCCACCGTCGTGACTTTGACCGCTTATTTGGCGGCAGGTCTTGTTATGCCTTACGGGCGCGCTGGGATCGTCGGTGCCGTGGCCAAACGTTTCCTGCCGGTCTTTATTGCACTGATTGCGCTCTTCGCAGTGTCGATGACTTTCAAACGTCGGCTTGGCCTTTACGGCAAACTCTTTGACAGTACCGTTGGCATGATCGGCTTCACGCTTGTCATGTTTTGGGTTTTCTCGGCAATTTTCTCTGGGCTGTTTGACATGATCGCTACCCACGATCCGCTGCGACCGATTTCAGGTCTCAAGAATAAACTGCCCGGCGTGTCCGTCCCCGAGGAAGGGCTTTATCCCCACTATCTGCTTGGCGGCGACAATCTGGCACGCGATGTCTTTAGTCGTATGGTAACAGGATCAGTCGTTGTGATTGCCATAGCACCACTCGCGACGCTTTTCGCCTTCATGGTCGGAATCACGCTAGGTCTACCGGCTGGATATTTTGGCGGGAAATTGGATGCTTTTCTGACCTTCATCGCCAACCTCATTCTCGCTTTCCCGGTCATCTTGCTTTTCTATCTGCTCGTCACGCCAGAGATCGTGGCGACTGGTATTCCCAGTTATATGGCAGCCGTCCTATTTGTCTTTCCACTGGTTTTTACTGCCGTCCTTTTGAATTCACGGTATGCCACGCAACCGGCAAAGCGCACGGTGATCCTTGTCGTCGTGCTGGGCTTCTTTGGCTGGCTTTACCTTTCGCTGATCTCTCAAGAGGATACGCCGCTACGCATCCTGCCCGCATGGCTTGACGGGTTTGATGTCAATTCTGGCATTCTCGTTGTGTTTGTCTCGGTCGTCTTCGTGAACGCGCCAACCGTCTTTCGGATCGTCCGTGGGTTATCCATGGATATCAAAACCCGCGACTACGTGGCTGCCGCCCAGACCAGAGGCGAGGGCCCGTGGTACATTATGCTTTGGGAAATTCTGCCGAACGCGCGCGGTCCTTTGATCGTCGATTTCTGCCTGCGCATCGGCTACACGACGATCCTGCTTGGCACGCTTGGCTTCTTCGGACTTGGCCTGCCGCCTGAATCCCCGGACTGGGGTTCTACCATCAACGAAGGCCGCAAGCTTTTGCTGATCTACATCCACCCGCCCCTGCCCCCGGCGCTTGCCTTACTGACACTTGTATTGGGCCTAAACCTGCTTGCCGACGGGTTACGCGAAGAATCCCTGCGCGATTGATGCTACAAATGTGCCCCTTCATCACGTCTTACATATCTGGGGGTCCGACCCTGCCCGCAGCGTCAAATTGTGCCAGACAAGGATAATGCCATGACAGAGACCTACACTGGCCCGATCCTTGAAATTGACAATTTGTCGATCAGCTTTTTCACGCGTTTGCGCGAAATCCCTGCCGTTATGGATTTTTCTGCGACGATCATGCCGGGAGATTCGCTTGGCCTTGTGGGTGAATCTGGCTGCGGTAAATCGACTGTTGCATTAGGTGTGATGCAGGACCTTGGCGTCAACGGTCGCATTGTCGGTGGATCGATCCGGTTTAAGGGTGAAGAGCTGACGACTATGTCCCCCGACAGGCTGCGTGCGCTTCGCGGCCGCGAAATTGCGATGATCTATCAAGAGCCTATGGCATCTCTTAACCCAGCCATGACCGTTGGTGCTCAGCTTATAGAGGTGCCGATGATCCACGAAGGGATCAGCAAAGGTGATGCATATGCCCGCGCACTGGAAACCGTAGCGGATGTAAAACTGCCCGACCCGAAACGTATCCTGAAAGCCTATCCACACCAACTGTCCGGGGGTCAGCAGCAGCGCATCGTCATCGCGATGGCACTGATGAGCAAACCCTCTCTTTTGATCCTTGACGAACCTACCACTGCGCTGGACGTCACGGTCGAGGCAGCTGTGGTGCAACTGGTAAGGGATTTGGGACGCAAATACGGCACCTCGATGCTCTTTATCAGCCACAACCTCGGCCTCGTCCTAGATACGTGTGACCGGATCAACGTCATGTATTCCGGTGAAGCTGTAGAACGCGGCTCCATCGCTGACGTCTTCGACGATATGCAACATCCCTATACTCAGGCGCTTTTTCGCGCGATCCCACTGCCCGGGGCGTCAAAGACGACCCGGCCCCTTAAGGCGATCCCTGGAAACTTTCCCCTGCCCGATGCGCGCCCAAAAGGATGCAATTTTGGTCCGCGCTGTGATTATTTCGAGGCTGGTCGCTGCGATGCAGGGCCTATCCCAATGCAACGGATCACTGGCGATGATCGCCATCTTACCCGCTGTATTAAATTCAACGCGATTGATTGGAATGCGCCAGTCACCAAAGCCATCGAAACCGCGCCCACTGCCCCCGGCAAGGTCATCCTGCGTATGGAGGATCTGAAAAAATACTATGACACGCGTGGCAACACAGCTTTTGGCGGCGTGTCACAGGTGGTCAAGGCGAATGAAAGCCTGACATTCGATGCAAGAGAAGCCGAAACGCTGGCCATCGTTGGTGAATCCGGTTGCGGCAAGTCGACCTTCGCCAAAGTTCTGATGGGATTGGAAACCGCAACCAGCGGCAACATTACATTGGATGAAAAGTCGATTTCCGACGTGCCGATTGAAAACCGCACGACCCAGACCGTCGCCGACATCCAGATGGTGTTTCAGAACCCCTTTGACACACTAAACCCTTCTATGACGGTGGGCCGCCAAATTATCCGCGCGCTAGAAGTCTTTCGCATCGGAAAAAGCGACGGGGAAAGGCGGCGCCGCATGTTGGACCTGCTTGACCTCGTCAAGCTGCCCCGCACTTTTGCCGACCGGATGCCGCGCCAACTGTCAGGCGGGCAAAAACAGCGCGTCGGGATCGCAAGGGCTTTTGCAGGTGATGCCCGGATCGTTGTGGCGGACGAGCCTGTCTCCGCCCTCGATGTCAGCGTACAGGCTGCTGTGGCGGATTTGCTGATGGATATTCAGGCGCGACAAAATACGACGCTACTTTTCATCAGCCACGATTTGTCCATCGTTCGCTACCTCGCAGATCGCGTTCTGGTCATGTATCTGGGCCATGTCGTCGAACTTGGCACGACCGAACAGGTTTTCAGCCCCCCGTACCATCCCTATACAGAAGCGCTTTTGTCAGCTGTCCCGATTGCTGACACGCGGGTCACGAAACGACGGATCGTGCTCAAGGGCGAAATCCCATCAGCGATGAATCCGCCGCCCGGCTGCCCATTCCAGACCCGCTGTCCGCGCAAACATCAAGTCGCGGGCGATCTGTGCGAACGTGAATTACCGCCAATGCGCACCCTGTCCGATGGTTTGCAAATCAAATGCCACCTACCCGACGAAGAATTTGCCGCAATGGAACCAGTCATCCAAATGGCTGGGAACTCAGTAGCCTAGGTCTGACTGGCGCGGCTATTCTGTACACCAAGACTGGCGTTATGGGCCAGCTGTTGGGCGACAACGCGAAGTTGCGCAATGTCGCTGTCGATCAGCATTGCGCCAGTTGAAAAAGACATGGCGCGCTCTGACTGGATTACGGCGCCACGGCCAAAAACCCGAGGTTCCAGATTGACCAGACCCAGCAACGCCCGCTGAAGTGCGATCTGCACTTCATACAGCGCGGCACCATCGCGGCTGATAGCAGCAAAGGCATCGCGCAGCATCTCTTGACCGCTCAGGCCTTCGATCCACAGTATATATCACCTCCGCCTCGGTCGTTTCCTGCCACAGCAACAATATACGGGTCATGCGACGGATTACATGAATAGCAGTGCCCTGATCGTTGACCGCCGGGGATAAAGCGCGACTGGCGACCTCTGACAAAGTAATCACGCCGAACCGCGGGTCTTGTTCAAAACTACGGTTCATCCCAGTTTCGAAACTAGAGCGTGTTGCAGTTAATCGGTCTCGTATCCGGCAGCTTTGAAGTAGTTGTAGCACTCCTCGTCGGAGAATAGGTGGCAGACATGTCCCACCGCCGCCCAAAGTTGGTCGTAGGTCCGTGCCGCCGCCTTTCTGATGA
>JAGXIQ010000087.1 GCA_024635625.1 Loktanella sp.
CAATATCAAGGAACAGGTGGACATGATCGAGATGCCCAACGGGCACCGTCTGATCCTTTTGTCCGAGGGTCGCTTGCTGAACCTGGGCAACGCAACCGGTCACCCGTCCTTCGTCATGTCCGCATCCTTTACCAATCAGGTGCTGGCGCAGATCGAACTTTGGACCAAGGGCGACGAATACAAGAACGAGGTCTATATCCTGCCCAAGCACCTGGATGAAAAGGTAGCACGTCTGCATCTGGACCGCATCGGCGTGAAGCTCTCCAAGCTGGACCCCGAGCAGGCCGCGTATATCGGCGTGTCACCTGATGGACCGTTCAAGCCTGATCACTACCGGTACTAACAATTTGTTTTAAAATCATAATAAAAGCGCCGCCGGGTCTTTCACCGGGCGGCGCTTTTGCTTTTCCTGCGTGAAGTCTGGTTGATGGATGGAATCCAGCACCATCTTTTCCCCGCCGCACGAAAGACCCGATGGGCGACTGGTTCCGTGTGACGACGGCCTTCGAATTTACCGCGCGGCACGCAGATCAGTTTGATCTGCATCGCATCGGTTGGGCGTATAACCACTGTTAGGGGGAAAAACCTGCGGAAAAATACCTTTTGCGAAGCAGAATTAGGCATTAGTCTCCGGCGCAAGGCCAGCACTTCTGGCCAAGTCCAAGGTGGGAGAATTTTTTTATGGGCAAACGTGACGAATTGATTGAGAAATATGCGGACGACTTGCGAAACAAATGCGGCATGCAGCCGGACATGAACCTGCTGACGAAGGTAACCATCGGTTGCGGCCCTTCGATTTACAACGCCGACGCCAGCACCGTTGCCGGTAGCGACACGGCGGAACTGGAAACGATCAAGAACAATTTTCTCATCAAGAAGCTTGGGCTACCTGACGACGAACACCTGATGGGCGGCATTCAAAAATGCATCGAAACCTATGGCCGGTCAGAGCGCAATAAGTATCGCGCCGTCTTCTATTACATGCTGGCAAAGCATTTCGGCAAGGAATCGGTTTACAGCTGAGATTGCCCGATACGAGTGCGAGCGCCCGCTTTATTAAGCGGGCGTTTCTTTTTTGTATCGCCTTTAAGCTATTCGAAAATTGCGATTTTCGCACAGCCGCGCTATAAGTAATTATCGGCCAGGAAGGCCAGAACAGATTTCATATACGTGTGCGGTGGACTTGGGAGCGCACGGGGTGAGAAAGGGTTCTGGCTTTATGGCTGGGACCCTTTCTTTTTTGTCTGAAATTAGTGTCGGTTATGGGTTCGTGTCGCCCAAAGCGCATATTGCGCGCCATTCCGCCTCCGTGACGGGTTGCACCGACAGACGCGAATTCCGGACGAGGATCATATCCCCGAGCCGTTCTTCCGCCTTGATCTGATCCAGCGTCACAGGACGCGTCATCCCGCGCACGGCTTTGATGTCCACACATTCCCAGCGCGGATCGTCCGTGGTGCTGTCGGGATGGGCTTCGTGCAGAACCTCGACGATGCCCACTACGGCTTTTTGCTTTTGCGAATGGTAGAAAAAACCCAGATCGCCTGCTGACATCTCACGCATGAAATTGCGCGCCTGATAGTTGCGGACGCCATCCCACTCTTCTCCGAGATCGCCCCTGCCGACCTGATCGTCCCAACTCCAGGTTGAGGGCTCGGACTTGAAAAGCCAGTAGGCCATCAGCCGATGACCTTCTTCCATTCGGTCAGGGTGACGCTTTCGAACAGCCCCGCCTTGGCGTAGGGATCATTCGCTGCCCATTCTTCCGCTGTCACCATATCAGGGACATCCAGCACGATAAGCGACCCGATCATACCACCCTCGGGGGCAAGAAGCGGTCCGGCGAGATGCACCTTTTCGGTCGAACCGAGGTAGTCGACGTGGGCTGGACGGTTTTGCATCCTCAGATCCAAAGCACCGGCCTTGTCATGGGCAATCAGGGCAACAAGCATTTCATTCCTCCTTCAGGGGACGGGTCAAAAGCGCCCGCATGGCACTGGCGACATCTAAACGGTTGTCGAGCAGACCCGCAACGGCTTCGGTAATCGGCATGTCCAATCCCTCACGCGCGGCGACGCGCGCGACAGCTCGCGCGGTCGCGGCACCTTCGACGGTTGTGTCGGCGTTGAATACGCTACCCTCGCCCATCGACACACCCAACCGATAATTGCGCGACTGGGTCGAGGTGCAGGTAAGCGCCAGATCACCAAATCCGGACAGGCCCGAAAGCGTCTCGGGCGCTGCACCAAGATGAGCCGCCATCCGTTGCATTTCTGCGTATCCACGCGTCATCACCGCCGCCCGCGCGCTTTCACCCAGGCCGGCACCGATCGCCACGCCACAGGCGATGGCGACGACGTTTTTCAGCGCGCCCCCCAGTTCGGCACCAACCGTGTCAGTCGTTCGGTAAATCCGCAAAGTCGGCGTGGTCAACTGTTGCTGCAAGGCTTTCCCGATGTTCTCCGGACAGGCAAGAGTGAGCGCAGTTGGCAATCCACGCGCGATGTCTGCGGCAAAGCTTGGCCCGGTAAGAATGGCAGCCTGCGCTGTCGAAACTGCACTTTTGATGATCGCGACGGGTCCCTGCCCGGTTTCAAGGTCAATTCCCTTGCAGCAGGCGACCAGAGTCTTCCCGGCCAGCCGCTTCGAATGCTCCTTCAGGAAACCCCTCAGTTTTTGCATGGGTACGGCAAGTAGTATCGTTTCCGCTCGGGCGGCTCCTTCAATATCGCCCGTTACGGTCAGCGTGTCTGGAAACGGGCATCCCGGCAAACGCTCTGCGTTCTCGCGCCGCGTTTTCATGTCGCGCGGATCCCGTGCCCACAGCATAACCGGTCCGTTCTGTGCCAACGAAATCGCCAGCGCCGTTCCGAAAGCTCCTGCACCCAGAATTGAAATGCTCATGCTTTCGCTCCCTTCTTGCCACTACCCAGCATGGCCGGTTGCGATTGATCCAATGGCCAGCGGGGCCGCGCGGAAAGCGCCATATCATCAGCGCCTCGGACCAACATCTGCTCTGCCGCGGCATAGGCGATCATCGCGGCGTTGTCGGTGCACAGGCTAAGCGGTGGTGCCAGAAATCTGGTGCCGTTGCGATTGGAAACAGTCTCTAACGAAGTGCGAATTGCCATGTTTGCAGCCACACCGCCGGCAACGCATAGCGCAGGTTCATCGGGGAACAGCGCAAGATATTCGCCCAACGCGCGCCGGGTCTTGGCCACCAGCACATCAACGACCGCCGCCTGAAAACCTGCGGCGAGGTCAGCCTGATCCCTTTGTGTCAGAGCGCCGTCATCGTCCAATAGTGTGTCCCGCTGACGCAAGACCGCGGTTTTGAGTCCTGAGAAGGACATATCGCAACTATCGCGGTCCAGGAGGGGGCGGGGAAAGGAAAAACGGGTCGGATCACCGTGACGCGCGGCGGCTTCAATTGCTGGCCCGCCCGGCTGTGGCAGGCCGATCAGCCGGGCAACCTTGTCGAACGCTTCGCCCGGGGCGTCGTCGATCGTGCCGCCTAGCCGTTGAAAGGATTGCGCGGAATGGACGATCAGCAACTGGCAATGCCCGCCAGAGACAAGCAGCATCAGATAAGGGTAGGCCACGCCGTCGGTCAGACGAGGCGTCAGAGCATGGCCCGCCAGATGGTTCACACCGTAAAGCGGTATACCAAGCGCTGCGGACAGCCCTTTGGCACACATCACGCCCGAAACGACGCCACCGATCAGACCCGGACCGGCCGTCACGGCAACAGCATCCATATCCCTAAGGGACAATTTAGCTTGTATTAGTGCCTGCTCAACGCATAGATCGAGCTTTTCGGCATGCGCGCGTGCGGCTATTTCCGGAACCACACCGCCAAAACCTGCATGCAGGTCATTCTGGCCCATGACGACCGATGACAAAACCGTGGCATTGCCCGCGTCGTCGATATGTACGATGGCGGCGGCGGTGTCGTCGCAGCTGCTCTCGAGGCCTAGAATTGTGCGGTCAGTCATGGGGCAGCGTTTCCGTTGCAAGAAAGGTAACCCGCAGGTAACACCCTAGACCGTGGCAAACAATCCTGAGGCCCCTGAACGACATGGCGAAACGCACCCTTCTTCTGACCCGCCCCGAGAAAAGCGCGGAACGGTTCGCAGCACGTCTGAGCGACGGTGCGCGGGCGGCGGTCGATGTGGTGATCTCGCCGCTGATGCGGATCGAACCGACCGGCGCGGCGTGGAACAGGGAGGTGGACGCAGTTATCTTTAGCTCCGTCAACGGCGTGGCTTACGCGGGCAGCGGTGGCGGCAGGCCTGCGTACTGTATTGGTTCGCAGACCGCAAAAGCGGCAAAGCAGGCAAATTGGCACGTGTTAGAGACTGCTGGAACGGCCAGAGCTCTTATTGACCTGTTGGCGCTAGATCCGTGCAAAGGTCCGCTGATCCATCTCTCAGGGCGGCACAGGCGTGGCGACATTGCAGAAAACCTGACGCGGCTGGGCATTGAGACGCAGGCCGTGACGCTTTATGATCAACATCTGCAAAATCTCAGCGCGGCCGCGATTCAGGCCCTGAAATCGCCGACGATTGCCCCACTCTTTTCGCCCCGCACCGCGAAGCAGCTGGCCCGACAGGATGCGGATTTGCGTCAAATCCATGCCATTGCGCTGAGCCCGCCGGTAGCAGAAGCGCTTTCGAACAGTTTTCCCGGAAAATGCAATACGCTTCCCGCCCCGACAGGAGATCTGATGCTCAAAGCCGTTGAAAAGCTTTGCCTTCGTACCACCATACCTTGAGAGGTCCCGGCTTGGCAGGTAAGGTTGTGGCTGAAGTCATGTGATATGGTAAGAATCGAAAAGGTGGGCGTGGTGGCGACAGAGAAGAAAAGCAGGTCTTCGAAAAGCAAGGAAACCAAGCCTGAAGCGGAAACGCCTGAGATCGAAGAGGCCGTGCTGGTCGATGAGCCCGCTAAGGACGAACCGGCGAAAGAAGAGCCTCACAAGGACGATGCCGCAGCTGACGATAATCTGGACGAAAAGCCCGACACCGCGCCGTCGGACGCTGATCCATCCACAGAAGGCGTCATGGTGGCACCCGTCCCTGCGACATTGGGGCCTGAGCGCGATCAAAGCGTCTTTTGGCCACTTTTGCTCGGCGGCATTGTTGCTGCAATCCTGGGATTCCTCGCGTCAGAGTTGAACCTTTTTGGTGGCGATAATCAAGAAACCGCTCAGCTTCGCAGCGTTCTGGCAAGCCAACAAGAACGAATCACGGCGCTGGAAGAGGCGGAGCCAGTCTCGCTGGAACCCATGCGCGATGAGTTTGCAACGCAGTTCGGGTCAATCGACGAAACGCTCGCGGATATTCGGGAACGGCTGACAGCACTGGAAGAACGCCCCGTCGTGACTGGCGATTCCACGGTAGACACAGCGGCTTATGAAAATCAGCTGAATGCCTTGCAGCGGTCGGTGGAAGAGCAGCGTTCGGAAATCGAAGGTTTGCTGCAAAATGCCCGTTCCGTCGAAGAAGCCACAGCGCAGGCTGCAAAGGTGGCCAGCGCGCAAGCCGCTTTGACGCGGATCATTTCGGCCATTGATGAGGGGCAGGGATACGCTGCTCCATTGGATGAGTTGCAGCAGAGCGGGGCAGCAATTCCGCCCGATCTCGCGGCGAACGCCGAGGGTGTAACGACGCTGGCGACTTTGCAGGATTCGTTTCCCGAAGCCGCCCGTGAGGCACTGTCTGAAGCGCGGTCGAATGCGCCGGACGAAGGCGCGCAAGGATTGGGCGGTTTTCTGAAGCGCCAACTCGGCGCACGGTCCGTAACGCCACGTGAAGGCACTGATGCGGACGCGGTACTGTCGCGCGCCGAGGCTGCGTTGCGCCGCGGGAATCTGGACCAGACGCTGGCCGAGATCGCATCGTTGCCCGACGCGGCACAGTCGGCGATTGCTGATTGGCGCGCGCGTGCCGAAGCACGACAAGCTGCTAAAACCGCGGCTTTCGACCTGTCGCAAAGCCTGACGGCGAACTGAGGAAGTTAACTATGCTCTGGTCTCTTATTAAGATTATCCTGTTTATCGGCGTCGTCGCAGCGCTGGCTTGGGGGGCGGGCTTCCTGCTGGAGAGTCAGGGCGGGATGCAATTACGCGTAATGGGGACGGAGTACAGCCTCGGCCCGCTGGAAACAGTGCTGGCGGTGGCGGCGCTGATGATCGGGGTCTGGATACTGCTCAAGCTGTTGTCCCTTCTGGTCGCTTTCGCCAAATTTCTCAACGGCGACGAAACTGCCATGTCCCGCTATTTTGATCGAAATCGCGAGCGTAAGGGGTTTGAAGCACTGTCCGAGGGGCTGATGGCGCTGGCCAGTGGCGAAGGCCGCATCGCAATGGCCAAGGCTGCGAAGGCCGACAAATACCTCAACAAACCGGAGTTGACGAACCTGCTGATCGCGCAAGCGGCAGACCTGGCCGGGGACCGACGCAAGGCAGAAGAAACCTATCGCAAGCTGGTCGAGATTGAAGCCACCCGTTTTGTCGGGATACGCGGAATCATGAAGCAAAAATTGGCGGACGGGGATACCGATACGGCGCTGGTGCTGGTGAAGAGAGCATTCGCGCTGAAGCCAAAGCACGAAGAGACAGCGGACGTATTGCTCAGGTTGCAAGCAGACAAGGAAGATTGGCACGGTGCTCGTGAAACGCTCAGCGCAAAGTTGAAGCATGGCCAGCTTCCCCGCGATGTTCATCGTCGCCGCGATGCAGTTCTGGCGCTGTCAGAGGCGAAAGATGTCATTGCAGAGGGTAGCAGCATTGAAGCGCGAGAGGCCGCAATCGAAGCGAACCGGCTGTCGCCTGATTTGATCCCTGCTGCTGTCATGGCTGCGCAAGGCTATATCGCAAAAGCGAAACCGCGCTACGCCGCACGAGTTTTGAAAAAGGCTTGGGATGCGCATCCACACCCGGACCTGGCCGCAGCATTTGCTGCGATAGAGCCAAACGAGACCCCGCCACAGAGGATAAAACGGTTTGCGGCATTGACCCGCATCCATCCA
This sequence comes from Loktanella sp., assembly GCA_024635625.1. Classification (GTDB taxonomy): domain Bacteria; phylum Pseudomonadota; class Alphaproteobacteria; order Rhodobacterales; family Rhodobacteraceae; genus Loktanella. The sequence continues at coordinate 7,033 of JAGXIQ010000087.1, forward strand.
GAAAATCCCGAAAGCCGAATGTTGCTATCAGAACTTCACATCGCCAACGAGGATTTCCCCGAAGCCCGCAGGGCGCTAGGGGATCTGGTAGAGAAAGAACCTACAGCGCGATCTGTCACGCTGATGGCCGCTATCGAACGTGGCGAGGGCGCTTCGGACACGGTCGTCAAGGGCTGGCTTGCCCGTGCATTGAACGTGTCGCGGGGGCCGCAGTGGGTGTGCGAGAATTGCCAGTACATTCATCCTGCGTGGAAACCCATTTGCACAAATTGCAAAAGTTTCGACACCCTTGCCTGGAAAACGCCGCCGACGCCCGAAGTCGCCATGCCGGGAGGTGTGCAGATGCTCCCGTTGATAGTAGGCTCGGTAG
>JAGXIQ010000088.1 GCA_024635625.1 Loktanella sp.
GAAACCGGCTGACCATGCACCAATCGCCTACGTTCATGACACGCCAGCCCAACTCAAAAACAAACAGTCCCCAAAGGCTGCAAAAATGCATTGCATTCAAGGTCTTCGCAATTGCGTATCATGCACAAAAAAATGGCCACGAATGGCCATTTAATTCATTTCTTCAATTAGTTACTTTGCAGCAGGTCTTACCCGCACTTTGAATAACCGCAGCTACCACACGTCATGCAGCCTTCGATCATCCTCAACTCGTAGCTACCGCAGGAACTGCAAGCTTTGCCACGGGGCGCACCGGTCATGTTGATCACATCCGCCTGCGGATCCGATTTCAGGCCTTCGCCTTCGCCCGATAGGAACCCTGTCGCAACCATGTGCTTTTCAATCACACCGCCGATGGCGGCCAAGATCGAGGGCACGTATTTCCCCTGCATCCAAGCCCCACCACGCGGATCAAAGACGGCCTTCAGTTCCTCGACCACAAAGGTCACGTCGCCACCGCGCCGGAACACGGCAGAAATCATCCGTGTCAGCGCCACAGTCCACGCAAAATGCTCCATGTTCTTAGAGTTGATGAAGACCTCGAACGGGCGACGATGCCCCCCGACGACCAGATCGTTCACGGTGATATAGATCGCATGCTCAGAATCGTGCCACTTCAGCTTGTAGGTGGCACCTTCAAGTTCTGTAGGACGGTCCAGCGGTTCAGTCATGTAAACCACTTCTGCACCACCACCCTCGACAGCGACAGGCTGCGGCTTGTCGTCTGACACGCTCAGTACCGAACCAGTCACGTCATTGGGACGATAGGTCGTGCAGCCCTTACAGCCTTGATCCCAAGCGGCCATATAGACCTCTTTGAAATCGTCAAAGCTGATGTCTTCAGGGCAGTTGATTGTCTTGGAAATCGAAGAGTCGATCCACTTCTGCGCTGCCGCCTGCATGCGGACGTGGTCCAGCGGGGCCAGCGTCTGAGCGTTGACAAAGTAGTCCGGCAACTCCGCGTCACCCTTTAGCTCACGCCACATCTGAACAGCGTAATCGACAACCTCTTCCTCGGTCCGCGATCCGTCTTTCTGCAACACTTTGCGGGTATAAGCATAGGCAAACACCGGCTCGATCCCCGAAGACACGTTGCCCGCATAAAGAGAGATTGTTCCTGTCGGTGCGATTGATGTCAGCAGCGCGTTGCGGATGCCGTGGGTGCGGATCGCATCGCGCACGTCCTCGTCCATATCCTGCATGGTGCCGGACGCCAAATAGGCCTCTGCGTCAAACAGCGGAAACGCGCCCTTCTCTTTTGCAAGGTCCACGGACGCCAAATAGGCGGCGCGGGCGATTGCGTGCATCCATTCATCCGTCTGACGCGCCGCTTCTTCGGAACCATAACGCTGACCGACCATCAGCAAAGCATCGGCCAGACCCGTCACACCCAAACCAATGCGACGTTTGGCGCGGGCTTCTTGCGCCTGCGCTTCCAGCGGAAATTGGCTCGCGTCGACGACGTTATCCATCATCCGTACGGCTGTAGCGACCAGATCAGTCAGCGCCGCTTGATCCAGGCCGGCTGCCGGACCAAAAGGATCGGACACGAGGCGTGCCATGTTAATCGACCCTAGCAGACAGGCACCATAGGGCGGCAAAGGCTGCTCGCCGCATGGGTTCGTCGCCGCGATGGTCTCGCAATAGTTAAGGTTGTTCGCTTTATTGATGCGATCGATAAAGATCACGCCCGGTTCGGCAACCTCATAGGTCGACCGCATGATCGCGTCCCACAGATCGCGCGCCTTCAGGGTACGATAAACCTCGCCACCGAACACCAGATCCCAGTCACCGCCGGACTTGACCGCATCCATGAACGGATCGGTGATCAGCACAGACATGTTGAACATTCGCAGGCGGGCGGCATCGTGCTTTGCGGTAATGAAATCCTCGACGTCAGGATGATCGCAACGCATCGTTGCCATCATGGCACCCCGACGGGACCCTGCTGACATGATCGTGCGGCACATCGCGTCCCAGACATCCATGAAAGACAGCGGTCCAGAGGCATCTGCCGCAACACCGTGGACGGCCGATCCCTTGGGCCGGATCGTGCTGAAATCATAACCGATTCCGCCGCCCTGCTGCATCGTCAATGCGGCTTCTTTCAGCATATCAAAGATGCCGCCCATGCTGTCTGGCACGGTGCCCATGACAAAGCAGTTGAACAACGTCACCTGACGCGCAGTGCCTGCACCGGCAGTAATCCGGCCAGCCGGCAAGTATTTGAAATCCTCTAGTGCCGCATAGAATGTGTCTTCCCACGCGGCTGGCTTCTTCTCGACCGCAGCCAGCGACCGTGCGATTCGTCGCCATGTATCTTCGACCGTGACATCCTTCGGTGTGCCATCGGCATCCTTAAAACGATACTTCATATCCCAGATTTGCTCGGCAATGGGGGCAGTAAAACGGGTCATGTCGGCAATCCTTGAGGTCTGGAATCGGGTGCATAAAGGACGTTCTATCTAGGCGGAAGCCTTGCGGTTGGCAATCACCGGACTACCTTCTTTTCTGTTAACGCATGCGGTAGAGTGACGCGATCACCACAACATCTGGGGCGACACTTTGGCCAACCACATAAATCTGGTAAAACTTTCAGTCGGAACCGAATCGATCGACGACATGCTCTCGTGGCAGCGACAGCGGTCTCTTCAAGTAAAAGATGGCCAATATTACCACGTCACCCGCATGTGGCCCAAGCGCGAAGATGAACTGCTGGACGGCGGCAGCATCTATTGGGTGATCAAGGGCGTCATCCAATGCCGCCAACAAATCATAGGCCTAAAAGAAATCATCGGCCAGGACGAGATTCGGCGCTGCGGCCTCGTCCTCGACCCCGACGTAATCCGCGTCGCCGCCACGGCCAAAAAGGCGTTTCAAGGCTGGCGTTACCTCAGCCCCGCCGACGCACCCGGCGACCTGTCTGATGGTCAGCAATCCGAAGAGGACCTGCCCCCAGAACTTTCTAAAGCCCTCGCCGCAATCGGTGTACGTTAAACGGCATAACATGACCCACGGTTGTTGCCGCAACGTCGTCAAGTCCATTCATTTCCTCCTGCCTTAGGCTTTGACAAAACCAACTGAAATAACCTTGCGTTAAAGGCGGTGACAGTCGCCACATGAAATGGGATGCTCCTCGTCAAGAGGAGAACCACGATGACAATCTTTCAAAGCCCGTTCGACGATATTGCCCTGCGCGACGTCTCTATCACGGAACGCGTTTTCGAGGGTCTGCGTGACCGCCCGTCAGAGGTAGTACTGACCGATGGGCCCACCGGGCGCACCATGACCGCGGAACAATTCATAGATCAAGTAGAGGCCCTCGCGGGTGGTCTGACGGCGCGCGGTATCGGCGCCGGGCATACCATCGCGCTGATGGCGCCGAACTGCCCGGAATACTGCGTCGTCTTTCATGCGGTCGCATTTGCGGGCGGTACGATTACAACGATCAACCCGACCTATACCGAATCCGAAGTGCGGCATCAGCTTCAAGACAGCCAAGCCGAATTTCTGATCACCATTCCGACGTTCTTAGACACCGCGCGCGCCGCGATTTCGGACACCTCTGTCACTGACATTGCGACCATTGGTCAGGCGCCTGACACACTAGAACTCGCCGACCTGATGGGAGAGCCTCTTTCAGGTCAAGTTTCTGTCGACCTCGACAGTCATACCGTCGTGCTACCTTATTCGTCAGGTACCACCGGCCTGCCAAAGGGCGTGATGCTATCGCACCGCAATCTTGTCGTGAACGTCGACCAGATCCTCGCCGGCGCCGATTTCCGGCGCGGAGAGATCGCCGCAGCATTTCTTCCGTTCTTCCACATCTACGGCATGACCGTCCTGATGAACCTGCATTTGGCTGGTGGCGGTGCCCTCGTCACTCTGCCCCGCTTCGATCTGGAACTTTTTCTGCGCATCTCGCAAGACTACAAGGCCCGACGCATGTGGATCGTGCCTCCGGTGGCCCTTGCCCTGGCAAAGCACCCGATGGTGGACCAGTTCGACCTGTCTTCGCTGGAGCAAACTTTCACCGGCGCTGCCCCCCTTGGGGCAGAATTGTCGAACGCTGTGGGTCGCCGACTGAACTGCGTGTCACTGCAAGGCTATGGCATGACCGAACTCTCTCCTGTCAGCCACTTGTCGCCAGTAGACGAATCAAAGCCGGGTTCCTCGGGCCTTGCCGCCCCTAACGTGCAGTGTCGCATCGTCAACATCGAGACCGGCAAAGACATGAACGTCGGTGAGGAAGGCGAACTTTGGGTCAAGGGTCCAAATGTGATGCAGGGCTACCTGCACAACGCCAAGGCGACGGCGGAAACCATCGTAGAGGATGGCTGGCTGCGTACCGGTGATATCTCTATTATCGACGAAGACGGACAGATGTTCGTCGTTGACCGCTTGAAGGAACTGATCAAATACAAGGGCTTCCAAGTAGCCCCGGCTGAACTAGAGGCAACCATTGTCGGCATGGACGGCATTACCGACGCCGCAGTTATTGGCCTGCCCGACCCAGAAGCTGGCGAAATCCCCATGGCGTTCGTCATGCGCGCCGAAGGCGGCCCTGACGAAACGGCAATCAAAGCTCACCTTGCAAAGACCCTGTCATCCTACAAACAAGTTCACCGCATTGATTTCGTAACCGAAATCCCGAAATCCGCGTCAGGCAAGATCCTACCGCCTCCTGCGCGACCGGATCAAAGCTGAAGGCTGAACTGGAAATTCGGCCCCCGCTTCTTCTGGTCACGTATCGCTAGGGGGGCCGGGGGCTGGGTGATCCGTCAGATCGACCCGGTCATGCCGGGTCGACAGCTGACGCGCAAATCACTCGATCCACTTTTCCCACTGGGCATGGCTGCCCGCAAAGGCATTGATATCCACGGGGCGCGAAATGCCGGGCACGATTCCGGTGCCGGTATATTGCCAGAACGACCAGCCCTCGCCGGGGTAACGCTCTGCCGGATGGGCCGCCACGGACCGCAGCCAGAATTGTGTACGTGGCAATTGCCCCAGCGCCGTATCCCAATAGAAATCTGGCGTCGTGTAAACCAATGGCCGCTTGCCGTAGTGCCGCTCCAGCATATCAAGGAACACCGTTGCCTCGGCCCGCACATCTGATGCACTCGGACGGCGGTTACAGGTGCGCGACTGGTGGTTCCATTCCATATCCAGAACTGGTGGCAACGCACCGGGATCACGTGGCACGTTGCGGATGAACCATGCCGCCTGCTCTTGTGGGGACCGACAAAAGTAATAGAAATGATAGGCACCGTGCCGTACGCCCGCGGCCGCAGCCCCGGCACGATAGGTATGGAACATCGGATCGGCGACATCACCGCCCTCAGTCGCCTTCATATAGGCAAACGAAATGCCAGATGCCCGCGCCTGCCGCCAGTCGATAGCCCCCTGATAGCGCGATACGTCGACACCATGAACAGGATAGTAAGCTGGCAAACGCCCGACGTTATCGTGTGGCGCTGCATCGGCAAAGGACGGATAATTCACCGCCGCGCGACTGACCTGCGGCGACCGTTGACCACACGACACAAGCAAACCGGCGCACAACGCAAAAAGGAAAAAGGACCGCATGATATCTCCGCAAGGTGAACCCACAGAACCGCATGGGGCGCGCGCAAGGTCAACAGCCAGATGTCTCACTCGGCGATCAATCTGCACTGCACACCACAAAGTCAGGCGACACCGGGCACCAAGCAGCGTTCGCTCGCCGCAATGCTGCTTAAGGAGGCGTCCATGACCTCACGACCCACGGCGAGTGTAACCTTGTTACAAATCTGCCTGCTTACCATTTTCGCCACCCCGCTCGTCGCCCAAAAAATTGATCCTATTCGCCAGTCCTACAACGATCTGGCGGGGATCTGGCAGTAGGGCGACGGCGGCACCTGCGACACCGTTACGGGCACATGGGCCTTTGGCCCTGATCGCCTACGTGGCAATCAGGCCACCTATACCGTCACCGGCGTGTATGGCACGACCGACCGGCTGGTCGTCCCATCATTTCGGACTGTTGACGGCACGCCCGTTGATCTTGTCTTGCGCCGCACCGGCCACGACCAGTTGGCAATCAATGCACAAGGCATCGCTGCCGACGTGACGCGTTGCGCCACCTCGGCCGTCGGGTTGGACGAAAATCCACCCGGCGCCGCGATCGCTGGCATTAAATCTGAATTAACAGCCTATGACGCTGCCCGTTTTAAGCCAATCCGCCTGACTGGGCTGACTTGTGGCGACAACTGCTACATCGACTACATTGCCCAGACAGATGGCGCCGGCGACGAGCAGGCCCTTTGCTCTGCGCCAGAATGCGAAGCATGGATCAACGCAGGCCAACTGCCAAAGGGGTTCATGAACATCACTGTCGGCGCCCTTTTTACCCTCGGCACGCAGGTCGACAACAGCGGGAACATCATGAGCACGGATTTCCCTGCCGTGACGGCCTTCGGCCCCCCGGATGTTGGCGCGCCGACGCACGACCTACCGCTACCACCAGGCACATATGTCGATACGCAGGACCCTTGCGATGCGGCGGCCAACGCGGCCATGCGGACATTCACGGGGGCTGGAATTTCTGGTTCTGGGACGCGGGACTGCATCTTATACCTGCCAGAACACAGCGGCAAAACCTATCGCGGCATCCAGACCTGCACTGATACCGATAGTGGCACGTCCGGCACTACGCCGCTAACACTTACGCTGGATGGCAACCTCGCATTCACAATGAACGAAGGCCCGGATCACACCCAAAGCCTTCGCTTCTGCGACGGTGACTAAAGCCCCAACTGCGCTTCCAGCCGCTTAAACGTTTCACGCTGCTGCATTGTCCAGTCGCGGCGCGACGTGCGGAACAACGTTGCTTGCGATGCGTGGATCATGCCGTCGGTCAAAATCTTCAGCCCGTTCGCACGCAAGGTTTCCCCGGTCGAGGTGATGTCGGCAATCGCCTCGGCCGTCTCATTTTTAACGGTACCCTCGGTCGCGCCCTGACTGTCGACCAGCGCATAATCCGCAACACCTGCATGTTTCAGGAACTCGCGCACCAGCCGATGATATTTCGTCGCAATCCGCAAACGATGGCCATGCTTTGCGCGAAACGCGGCTGCCGCAGCATCAAGATCGTCTAACGTATCCACGTCAACCCAAGCCTGCGGCACGGCGATGATCAAGTCCGCCCCACCAAAGCCAAGCAAGGCCATCTCGCGCACGCAGTTTTCCCAGTTTACGAGCTTTTCGCGGACGAGGTCCGACCCAGTAACGCCCAGCTGAATACGACCCGCTGCCAATTCTCGCGGGATTTCGCCCGCGCTCAGCAGCACCAGTTCCACACCCTCGATCCCCTCGACGGCACCAGCATATTCCCGGTCGCTGCCGGACTTGCGCAGAGTCACGCCGCGATTACCGAACCATTGAAAGGTCTTATCCATCAGCCGCCCTTTGGACGGCACACCAAGTTTCAGCATCAGACCGTTCCCCGCAAGCGCAACACCAGATCGGGCCGGATGACGCCCCCTACAGCAGGCACAGCCTTACCTTCGCCCAACCGTGCGGTCAGGGCGTCATAACGCCCGCCGGTCGCCACAGGCGGCAGGGTCGGATCGTCAGCAGCATAAAATCCAAAGACAAACCCGTCGTAATATTCCAACGACGTGCGGCCATAGCTGCCTTCGAATTCCAAAGTCGAGACATCGACGCCGTAATCCTCTAGCGCATCCAACCGCGCGTTCAGTCGCATGACGGCAGGACCTATCGCTGGCAGGTCGACAGCGATATCGCGCAGCTGCGACAGCACGTGGTCAGAGGTTTCGCGCAACGCCATCAGTGTATCAAGCAGGGCCAGTTCTTCGCCGCTGATCGGCGGGGTCGCGGCATCTTCGCGCAGTGCTGCGATGCGAAACTCAACTTCCATTCGGCTACGTTTCCCGATGTCGGGACCAGCAGAGGCAAATGGATCGCCCGCCGCAAGCAAGGCTGCCCGCGTTTGCGGCACAGGGCTGCGCCCGCCGAACCGATCAAGCAAGGCCCGAAAACGCCGGGGCCGCCAAATGTGTCGGGCCAGCGCCGCCTTACGGTCGTCAGAGGTGCGCAGGCCGGATACGGCAGCCATAAGAATACCGATGTCACCCGTCGCAGCCCGCAACGGCAGATCACCCAGCGCGTCGCGGATCGCAGCAAAGACTTCTGCATCGGCCAACGCGGGGTTGGTGCCATCAAAGACTTCGTATCCGACCTGCACGAACTCGTTCGCACGGTCGGGGTCACTGTCCTGCTTGCGAAACACCTTACCCGCATAGGTATAGCGCGCGGGGTCCGCGTGGGATTGCATGTGCATCTGCACGACGGGCACGGTAAAGTCGGGCCGCAGCACCATCTCTCCGCGAATTGGGTCAGCGGTCAGATAGGATCGGCCCCGGATATCCTCGCCATACAAATCCAGCAGCGTTTCTGCCGATTGAAGCACATCAGTCTGCACCACGATAGCATCGCGGCCCACGAAAAAATCGCGAAGGCGGTCGGCCTCTGTCAGCGTTGCAGCTAAAGTCACGATTGGCCTGCCAGCATCTTTTGCACTTCTGTCACAAGGTCTGTCCGCCCCACTTCGATCTGGCTTGGGCGGTCCTTCCATTCCTCGAGCGTCGCATTCTCGGCCATGGCCTTACCTAGGATCAAATCTTTGATCTGCACGATGCCCTTTTCGAACTCGTCCCCTCCGGCGATAATCGCAATCGGAGAGTTTCGCTTGTCCGCGTATTTCAACTGGTTGCCGAAGTTTTTGGGATTGCCAAGGTAAACTTCCGCACGGATACCTGCCTGCCGCAGTTCGGCAACCATCGTCTGATAGTCCGCCATCCGCGCCTTATCCATGACAGTCACCACCACTGGGCCCGCGTCTGTCGTATCCAGACGTTGCGTCGCATGCAGCGCCGCAAGAAGGCGATCTACACCGATAGAAACACCGGTCGCAGGTACCTCTTGCCCCGTGAACCGCTTGACCAGATCGTCATACCGCCCACCACCAGCGACAGAGCCAAAGTTGCGCGGACGCCCCTTTTCGTCAGTGACTTCGAAGGTCAGTTCCGCCTCGAACACCGGGCCGGTGTAATAGCCCAAGCCACGCACGACCGAGGGATCGATTACGATACGGTCTGGGCCATAGCCTTGTGCAGCAAGAAGGTCAGCGATCGTCTGCAACTCTTGCACGCCAGCCTCGCCGACTGCGGAACCGGCAACAAGTTCGCCAAGACGACTAACGGTTTCGGCCCCCGTGTCGCGGCCCGCATCCATGAAACCTATGACAACGTCAGACTGGGCCGCATCCAGCCCGGCGCCTTTTGTAAAATCGCCGCTTTCGTCCTTGCGTCCTTCGCCAAGCAGAGCGCGGACACCGTCGACGCCAAGGCGGTCCAGTTTATCGATAGCGCGTAAGACTATGCCACGCTCGGCCTCTTTGTCGTCACCGGACAGACCCGCGACTTCAAGCACGCCGTTCAGGACTTTGCGGTTGTTGACGCGTATCACGTAATCGCCGCGCTGAATGCCAACGGCCTCTAGTGTGTCGGAGAGCATGGCGCAGATTTCGGCGTCCGCAGCGACAGAGGGCGCACCAACGGTGTCAGCATCGCATTGGTAGAACTGCCGGAACCGGCCCGGACCGGGCTTTTCATTGCGCCAGACGGGGCCCATCGCGTAGCGGCGGTAAGGGGACGGCAAATCATTGCGGTATTGTGCCGCGACCCGTGCAAGGGGGGCCGTCAGATCATAGCGCAGGGCCAGCCAGTCGCCGTCCTCTTCCCATGCAAACACACCCTCGTTAGGGCGATCTACGTCGGGAAGAAACTTGCCCAGTGCCTCGACAGTTTCGACGCTAGACGTTTCCAACGGGTCGAAGCCGTAGCGATGATAGACCTCGGCGATCTTGCGCAGCATCTCTGTGCGTTGCGACACTTGCGCGCCGAAATAATCGCGGAAGCCCTTGGGCGTTTCGGCCTTTGGGCGCGGGGTCTTCTTATCCTTGGCCATGATGGTCCTCTGGCTGCGGGGTCTATTGGCTGCCGCGACATAACCCGCGCCCGCCTGCGGGGCAATGGCGGGTCGAAATACATTGCAAATGTCAAATGTTTCGCATGCGATACATATTATGTAAAATAACACAGCAAAATTAATAGGTTACTTATATTTGATAGAAAATCCGGCGCAACGGGCAGTGGCGTCCCTTGGCAGACTACGCTAGACCTTGGTGCATGTCCGATATCCTGCGCCTTGAAGAACAGATTGCCCACTTGACCCGTCTGGTCGAGGACTTGTCCGACGTCGTCGCGCGTCAGGACCGCAGCATCGACATTGCTACGCGCCGGATCGAGATGTTGATGCAGCGCGAAGCCACCCGCGCGGCCGATGCCGGTGGGACGATTCCCCTAGGTGATCAGCGCCCGCCGCACTGGTAAATCAGCGCTCGTCGCCCGCTTCGGCGACGACGCCTTCGTGCAACAGAAATTCAACCCAATTGTCACTGTCGGAGAATGACGGATAAGCGGTGATGAAGACGGTGCGCTTGCTAAGCGATTCAATCTTGCCACCGCAAGGCTGACCGGACGCCGCACCGCAATACGCCGCCTTGATCACCTCGTAGGCGCGGTCAGTGTCGGAATACGGTCGATCGCCGTTACTATCCTGATACCGGAACCCTTCATGGGTCGCGACGTCGCCCATCAGCACAAGCGCGGCTGTGAACTGACGCAGGCACCCGTCCGTGAATCCATCGACATAATGGGCTCTTTGGACCGTACTGCTTGGGTTGGTATCATAGACTGTGTAACCTGCGGCAGTGACCACGGGCTTGCCCAAGCTGGCGGCGGCGACGCCACAGGTCGTGTCGATCTGGCCAAAAGGCAGACCTGCACCGGGGGCCGCCTGCCCAACATCGACGTCACTGTTCATAATTGGGCTGCCACCACCCAACCCACCAGTGCCAGCACAGCCCGCAAAAGCGAGACATAGGATCAAACTTGTGGCACTGCGATACATGAACGGACCCCATTTAAGTGCGTCAGAAATAGCATTCGGGCGACCGAAGGCGAGTCCCTTCGGTATGATCAGGCATCTTCTACCTCTATCACGCCGCCAAGGCTGCGTAGTGCGCCACGGATCTGCGGGTTGACCGGAAAGTCCTGTCCCAAGTCGAGTTCGACCTCTCCTGGCAGGTTCGGGTCCATCAGGCAGAAATAGACCGGGCCGCGCGCACCCTTGACCTTGTCACGCGTAGCGGCCTCTAGGATCGAGGCAACAGATGGGATCGCGTCTGCGCAATCAAGGAATACGCGCAGGCCATTGCTGGTTGCGTCCACGACAGCGGTATCAATCGGACTGACGGAGCGGCCTAGCAATTTCAACTGGTCGGATTCCATCGTCGCCTCGCACTGAAGAACGATCTGACTACCGGTTTCCAAATGTTCCCGCGCCAGTTCCAGCGTGTCGCTGAACATCGTGACTTCGTATTGGCCCGTTGGGTCAGACAACTGCACGAATGCAAATCGATTGCCCCGCGCCGACTTACGCTCTTGTCGGCCCGAGACGGTGCCTGCCATCTTGACGATGCAAGCAGCGCGTTCGGCCTTTACCATGACCTCGTCCAGCGTCAGCACGTTCTTGCGTTTCAGCGCGCCCATATAGTCGTCTAGCGGGTGGCCAGACAAATAGAATCCGATAGCCTTGAATTCCTCTGCCAGACGTTCCGCCGGCAACCAGTCGTCGCCGCCCGCAAGGCGCGGTTCGGGCAGGTCGTCCCCCGCTTCGCCAAACAGCGACACTTGATTACTATTCTTTTGATCGTGGATCGCAGCAGAGTAACCGACGAGCGCATCAAGAGACGACATGACACGGCGGCGATTGGGGTCGAGAATATCAAACGCGCCTGCACGAGCGAGCATTTCCATTGGGCGCTTGCCGACACGTTTCAGGTCTATCCGGCGAGCCACATCGAACAAATTGACAAAGGGCTTGTCTGCACGGCCATCGACGATCAGTTTCATCGCCTCGACGCCGACGTTCTTTAACGCGCCCAGCGCATAGACCAGTTTGCCGTCCTTGACGTCAAAGGTCGCCATCGACCGGTTCACGCAGGGCGGGATGTATTCCAGCCCAAGGCCCTTTTTAACCTCTTGGAAATAGACACCCAGCTTGTCGGTCAGGTGGATATCGCAGTTCATCACGCCAGCCATGAATTCGACCGGGTGGTTCGCTTTCAGCCATGCCGTTTGATAGCTGACGACGGCATAGGCGGCGGCGTGGGATTTGTTGAAGCCGTAGTTGGCGAACTTTTCCAAAAGGTCGAAAACCTCAGAGGCTTTCTTTTTAGCAACGCCGTTTTCCATCGCCCCTTTTTCGAATTTGGGACGTTCCTTGGCCATCTCTTCGGCGATCTTCTTACCCATGGCGCGGCGCAGCAGGTCAGCGCCGCCAAGCGAGTAGCCCGCCATGACCTGCGCGATCTGCATTACCTGTTCCTGATAAACGATGATGCCTTGGGTTTCGGCGAGCAGATAGTCGATGGATTCGTGGACCGACTCAATCTCGCGCTGGCCATTCTTGACCTCGCAGTAGACCGGGATATTTTCCATCGGACCGGGACGATACAGCGCCACAAGCGCGACGATATCCTCGATACAGGTCGGCTTCATCCGTTTCAGCGCATCCATCATGCCGCTGGATTCCACCTGGAACACGGCGACAGTTTTCGCACTGGCATAAAGTTTATAGGACGC
>JAGXIQ010000089.1 GCA_024635625.1 Loktanella sp.
ACCTTCATCAACGTCGATTTTCCAGCGCCGTTTTCGCCCATCAAGGCATGAACTTCACCCGGCATGACCGCGAATGAAACGTCATCAAGCGCGCGCACACCGGGAAAGGTTTTGACGATACCTTCTAGGCGCAAAGCGGGTCTTTGCTCGTTCATATTTTCAACTCCTCTTTCCCCCGGGTATTCAGCTGACGATCCAAAAACAGCACCGCGATCAGGATTAGGCCGATCACAAGGTTCACAGTTGATGTGTCTGCACCGATGTGACCCAGCCCTTTGCGCAGCAGTTGGATGGCCAGAACGCCACCAAGCGTGGATATTATCGACCCTGCCCCGCCGGTCAGTTTGGTGCCGCCCAGCACCACGGCGGTGATCACCCACAGCTCGTACAGTTGCCCGTCGTTTGGATTGACCGATCCGGATTCTGAATAGAACACGACCGCCGACAAGGCCGCCAAAAAGCCGATGATCATAAAGTTGATCAGCATGTGCGGGCCAACCTTGATGCCCGCGTTTACTGCCGCCTCTCGATTGTCGCCGATGGCATAGGCGTTGCGGCCATGGACCGTGCGGGTCATCACGTACCAAATGACAACCGTGACGACGGCCAGAAACCATGTCGCGGTGTGAAATCCAAGGAACTGTGCCTCGGCAAAATCTACCAGCGTCCAGTTGAGGCTCGATGTGGGGTTTTCACCGTTGTACATGAACACCAGACCGCGAAAGCCCAACATAGACCCAAGTGTCACGATGAAGGCATCAACCCCGGTTTTCCAAACGATCAGCCCGTTGATGGCCCCCAACACAACACCCGTCAGCAGCGCCAACGTCCAGGACACGGGGATCACCCAGTCGCCAAGGTCCGCAAAGACGGGCCACGTCATGCTATCCAGCAAGATCACCGCCGAAAGCGCAAAAATGGCACCGACGCTTAGGTCGATATTACCGTTGATCATGATGATCGTCATGCCGACGGCGATGATGCCGATCGGTGCCGATTGCTTCAGCAGCAGCAGCATGTTGTCGACATCCATAAACGCCTTGTCAGACAGCGACATGAATTCGCCCGCGACGCTAAAGAAGATCAGTTCGAACAGGATAAAGCCCCAGATCGCGCCGTTCTTGAGAAATTTGGACAGTTTTCCAGCTTCCATTTTTCCGCTCTCCTACGCGATGTTTGACCAAAGCTTGCCGCGTTTGGCCGCAATATCCAGCCAGACCGCAAGGATGATGATGACCCATGTCACAACGAACTGGACATAGAATTGAAGGCCAACCAGCAGCAGACCATTCTGGATAAACCCAAGGATCAGCACGCCGATGACGGTTTTGAAAATCGTGCCAGACCCGCCCAGTAGCGACGCGCCCCCTAGGATCACGGCGGCCAACACGTCAAGCTCCAGCCCTTGCCCGACGGTGTTTTGCGACCCCATCGACCGGCTGGCTTGGATCAGCCCCGCGACGGCCACGCAAAAGGCCGACATCACGTAACACAGGAACACGATGCGCCCGCGTTTGATGCCTGAAAAGGTTGCGGCGGTACCATTGCCGCCCACAGCATAGACTTTTCGCCCAAACGGGGTCTTGGCCAGAATGATCCCCAAAAGCGCTGCCAAAGCGACGAAAATCAGGATCGGCACCGGAATTCCAAGTGCAGACCCTTGGCCGAATACGCTGAACCAAGTGCCTTCTTTGTCGACGATGTCCATGTTCTGGCCGCCCGAATAGGTCAGCGTCAGGCCGTGGATCGCCGACAACATGCCAAGCGTCACAATCAGGGAATTCAGCTTGAGGTAGCCCACCAGAAATCCGATGAATGCCCCAAGGCACAGCGTCATTGCGAACATGGCGGGAATGGCCAGCGCGGGACCAATTTTGTCATGCAAATCTAAAACTACGATGGTCGAAAACGACATCATCGACCCGACAGACAAATCAAGGTTACCGCTGATAACGACAAAGGTCACGCCTAGCGCCATGACCCCCAGAATGGCCGAAGACCGCACCACGCCCATCACATTGTCAGGGCTTAAAAACCGTTCATTGACCAGTGTAAAACCGATTATGAACACTGCAAACGCGATCAAAATGCCCTGCCGTGCCAAGATGCGTCCGATGTCTGCTTTCGACATGCTCGCCATATTCCCCTCCTACGGGCCAGGCCCCGGCCATTGTTGACCCCTTGATCAGACTAGGGTCATCCCACCGTCGATCATCACGATTTGTCCGGTCATGTAGTCACTGTCTTTCGACGCCAGATACGTCGTCGTCCCAGTAATATCCTCAGTTTTTGCAACACGCCCGCGCAGGATTTCAGACGAAAACTCCTCCATCGCCTGACCTGGCCTTTCGGCAGCGCCAATCTCCATCAGATCCTGGTCGACCTGGTCCCACATTTCCGTGGCCACCACGCCGGGTGCAAAGCCCGTGACAGTTATGTTATGTTTCGCCAGATCGCGCGCGCCCGATTGGGTCAGCGCCACGACGGCGAATTTGCTGGCACAATAGGGTGCCACGTTGTCAAACCCCTGCCGGCTCGCGATGGAGGCGGTATTAATGATCTTGCCGCCCGTGCCTTGGGCGATCATTTGAAGGGCTGCTTCCTGCATCCCGATCATACAACCCAAGCCGTTGACCCCCATAATGAAATTCCAGTTATCTTCGGTCACATCCAGAAAATTCATCGGGCGGTTTACGCCAGCATTGTTGAATTTCACATCAAGCTTGCCGAAGACCTGCACCGTATGGGCGATCATCGCTTTCACGGACGCGCGGTCCGTCACGTCGACCCGTGCGTGGGTCACCTTTCCGCCATGCTGTTTGGCCCTGTCGACATTCGCCCCGGCCACTTGGGCGACCTTTTCGCCGTTGATGTCCGCAAAACAAACATCGGCACCTTCATCCAGCAGCGCCTCTGCGATGGCGCGGCCAATGCCCTGCGCTGCGCCGGTCACAAGACATGACCGTCCAGTTACACGTCCCATGACGCATCCCCCCGTAAAACGATGGTGAGTGTGGAATGGAAACGGGGCGCCACAGCGCCCCGCAAAACCTGGGTTCTTTAGAACACAGGCTTTGTGAACTCTGACATGTTGTCCTGCGTAATCTTGGGCGTGTCAAAGTAGTTCAGGAACGGCAGTTCCGTACCGCTGACAAGTTCGATGGCGGACTGCAGCGCTGCTTCGGCGTCATCAACCGGAGACTGGTAGATCGACCCCCAGTACTCGCCGCGTTCCATCGCCTCGTAGCCGACCGAAAAGTTGGTCGCGCCGACAAAAGTGATCCCTTCTGCACGGTCTGCTGCCAGCGCTGCGTTCAGCGCGCCAACGCCCATATTGTCGTCGCCCGCATAGACGCCGTCAATATTGTCATACTTTACAAGGAACGCTTCCATCACCTGCTGGGACTTTTCACGGTTCCAATCGCCAGGCTGCGTTTCGACCAGCGTCACGTTCGGGCAAACTTCTGGCAGACGATCGTCAAAACCCTGCTGACGTTCGATCGCTGTGGTATAGCCGGGCTGGCCGGAAATCTGCACGACTTGGGCTTCGTTCTCAATACCCAGCGCCTTGAAGCGATCGCACATTATCTCGGCAGAGCGCGATCCCTGCGTGACGTTGTCCGGGCCAGAGAATGTCGCGACAAAGTCAAAGCCGGCTTCCGCAATATTAGAGTTGGTCACGACGACCGGAATGCCGGCAGAATGTGCCTTGCGCACAGCGGGGATGACCGCCTCGCCGTTTGTTGGCCAGATGATGATTGCGTCGACTTCCTGCTGGATCAGGTCTTCCATCTGGGCGATCTGACGAGCGACGTCGCCGCCCGCGTCCAGAACCACGACTTCGACTTTGTCATTGGCTTCGGCGGCCGCGATGAACGCCTTTTCATAGGTTGTCTGATAGCTGTCGACGCCGACGTTGTTCTGCGTAATGCCGATGCGCATCGGGCCGTGGGCCTCTGCATGTGCTGCACCTGCAACGGTCAGTGCTGCTGTTGCAGCCGTGGCGGTCAGGACTGTGCGTAGTGTCATAGTGATCTCCTCCAAGAACTTATTAGACGTTTAAGCCTCTCCCCCACTCTCTCCCAAGGGGGAATCACCACCCGGCGAACCGGTATGATCACCGTTACCATGCCGGTGCCGCTTAGGGTTGGCCCCTCCAATATTATTCATTCTGGATGAAATTATATCCGTTTTCGATATATTTGCGATACTCTCTAAGGCCACCCCCACCGCAATATAAGGTGCAACGCATGAAGACTGTAAAATCATCCGTTTTGAATAAACCGCGCGGCAAACGCCACGCCAAAGGGAAGGCAGCGATCAGGAGTATGAACGTCATGAGGGGGGAGCATTTCAATCAACTCATGCCGCCTCGGGCGAAGGCCGACATGCTTCGCACGCTGTCCTTCATTGAGGATCTAGGCGACGAGCTGGAAAACGCATCCGCCCTGTTTGCATCCACCCCGAACCTGCGCATTTCAATGCATCTGATCCGCGGCCATCTAGAAGGCCGGCTGATCACGATGACATCGCTAATCGGTGCCAGCCGCGCGCCATATGCAACCGCCAATCGCCGCATCAAGGACATGCAAGAGGCGGGCCTGATTGACCAACGCCCCCGCACGGCGACAGGGAAAAGCTTTTCCCTGCATCCCAGTGTTGTTTTGCTGGATCAATGGACACAGCTGACAAACCGCGTGCGACGCCTTGCGACTGCGCAGTTTGGTGATGCAGCATCGTCAGAGTCAGCCGACTACTACTTTGGCGGGTCGTACCTGAACGCCAAATCGATCCCCCCGATGAAGGTTCTGGCCCAGTCGCTTAAACTTGCGGGTGGCTTGCGGGTTCTGGTGCATGGTGATCCGACCTTCATGGTGATGGAAAACCTTAAGCGGCAATTCGAACAGACAATCGGCACGCAAATTCACCAACGCGCGTTTTCGATTGACCGCCTACACGAAGAAACCATGCGCAACGCAAGTCGCAAGTCGAGCAGTTACGACATCATCGCCGTTGACCTTCCTTGGGTCGGCGGGTTTGCGGAACAGAATGTCCTGATGCCGCTTGATGAGGTAATGGATATTGCCCGCATTGATCCATCGGATTTCCATACAGCCGGTTGGCAAGCAGCCCATTGGGGCGGTCGTGCATACGGCATCCCGGCGCAAACAACGCCAGAGCTTTTGTTCTACCGCAAGGACCTGTTTGCACAGGCGGGTCTTGTCCCGCCCACCACAACCCAGGGCCTGCTAGAAGCGGCAAAGGCACTGCACGATCCACAACGCGGCCTGCATGGCATTGCATGGAACGCCGCACGCGGGACCGCTTTGGGCCACACCGTTCTGATGACCTTGGCCGACTTTGGGCAACCCATTCTTGACCTAACACCGAATGCAGGTGGATATGATACGCAGCGTCTAGCGGACCGCGCATACAGGTTCACGATTGATACGCCAGCGGGTTTGCAAGCGGCTAAGTTTCTAAAAGAACTGCTGGCCTATTCGCCCCCCGATATCCTGTCGATGTCGTGGTACGAACGCATTCGTCCTTACGCCGCCGGGCGCATTGCGATGGCTTACGGCTACACGCTTCTTGCGCCCTATTTCGAGCTTGATGACGCGTCGCCCGCCAAGGATCAGACCGGGTATCTACCACATCCCGCTGGCCCCAATGGGGCCGCGATTGCACCCGTCGGTGGCTATGTGATGGGAATTCCCGCCAACTTGCCGAAAGAGCGTATCCCCGCAGCGGTAGAGGCCTTGCTGGTCTTCACATCTGCCCCAGCACAAAAACTGTATGTGCAGAACGGCAGCCGGACAAACCCGCGTTATTCCGTGGGCGCAGACCCCGATGTACGGCGCCTTTCACCCATATTCGAAGCCGTGGATGCCATGTCTTGGCGCGACGAATTGCAGTTCTGGCCGCGCCCCCCGATCCCCGAAATCAACGAGATCATCCAGATCTGCGGAGAAGAATTTCACGACATGCTGCGCGGGATCATCACCCCGCAAAACGCATTGCGCCGCGCGCAGGAGAGAGCCGACGCAACCCTATCCCCACCATAGTCATGACGTCAGGAGGAGACACCCATGGACCCCAACCGCCTCAAAGGTAAAAACATTCTTATCACCGGTGCCGCCCGCGGCATGGGCGAGGCCAACGCCCGATCCTTTGCAGAGCAAGGTGCAAACGTCTGTATCGGCGATCTGGACCTTGATATGGCGCAGGCCGTCGCGGACGAGATTAATGCAGCCGGCAACGGCAAGGCCATCGCGGTCAAAATGGATGTCACCAAGCGTGAAGACAATGCCTCTGCCGTGGCGGCAACCGTCGCCGCCTTTGGGTCGATCAATGTTGGTGTCTTCAATGCCGGCCTAAACAAGCCCCGCTTCTTCATGGATATCGATGAAGACAACTGGGACATGATCATGAACGTCAATACAAAGGCGATGTGGCTGGGCATGCAGGAAACTGCCCGCCAGATGATCGCTCAAGGCCCGATGGAAGCCCATCCTTACAAGCTGATCAATGTCGGATCCATCGCATCGCGCAAGCCGCTGGTCGACGTCACCGTCTATTGCACTTCGAAATACGGCTGCCTTGCCCTGACCCATTGTGGCGCGATCGGTCTGTCCGAACATGGCATCACCGTGAACGGCTACGCGCCCGGCGTTGTTGTCACACCGCTTTGGGAACAGCTGGACAAGGACCTTGTCGATATCGGCTTCAAGGAAAAAGAAGGTCAAGCCTACGACGACATCGTGCGCGATGCACTGCAGATCAAGCGGGTGTCCTATCCCAAAGACATCGTCGGCACAGCATCATTCCTCGCGTCCGACGACAGCGATTACATGACCGGCCAGATGATCCACGTCGATGGCGGCTGGTGCATCCAGTAACGACCAGCCCTTTTCAAATTTCAAATTCAAAAGGGGCCCTGCGCCTCGAAGGAGACTTGCATGTCAGAACGTCCGGGCAATGCCCTTATGCCGAACCTGCTTACCCCGATGGATCTTCAACCCAACTGGGAATGGCGCGACAAACTGCCAGCGCATGGCCACATGTCCGTGGATTTCGAACGCCGCATCGACCACGACCGCCTGCGTCGCTACCGCCTTGCGCGGACCCGCCAGTCCTTGCAAAATTCAGATGCGGGTACACTGCTGCTGTTTGATGTGAACAACATCCGTTACGTTTCAGCCACCAAGATCGGCGAATGGGAACGCGACAAGATGTGCCGTTTCTGCCTGCTGACAGGTGACGACAGCCCCTATGTCTGGGATTTCGGCTCTGCTGCAGAGCACCACAAGCGCCACTCCGACTGGCTGGAGCCGAGCCATTGCCTTGCCGGTGTCGTCGGCATGCGCGGCACCATCCCGCCTGAATTCGGCCTGATGCAGAAGTATGCCAAGCAGATCGCCGGATTAATCCGCGATGCCGGTATGGGCGATATGCCTGTTGGTGTGGATTATGCTGAAACCGCGATGTTCCATGCGCTGCAACAAGAAGGCCTTAACGTGGTCGATGGCCAACAGATCATGCTGGCAGCGCGCGAGATCAAGAATACAGACGAAATCCAGCTTTTGACGCAAGCGGCAGCGATGGTCGATGGCGTCTATCACATGATCTATGAAGAGCTGAAGCCGGGCATTCGCGAAAACGACATTGTCGCGCTGTCCAACAAGCTGCTTTACGAGATGGGATCAGACGACGTCGAGGCGGTCAACGCCATCTCCGGCGAACGCTGCAACCCGCACCCACACAACTTTACCGACCGCCTAATCCGACCGGGCGATCAGGCTTTCTTTGACATCCTGCAATCCTATCAAGGGTATCGGACGTGTTACTACCGAACGTTCAACGTCGGCCGCGCGACACCGTCGCAAACCGACGCCTACACCAAGGCACGCGAATGGATCGACGCCTCTATCGCGATGATCAAACCGGGCGTTTCCACCGACAAGGTGGCAGCGGTTTGGCCAACAGCCCAGGAACTTGGCTTTGCGAATGAAGATCAAGCCTTTGGTCTGCAATTCGGTCATGGCCTTGGTCTGGCGCTACATGAGCGGCCCATCATCAGCCGTGCTGTGTCGATGGATCACCCCATGGAAATTAAGACCGGCATGGTCTTCGCCTTGGAAACCTACTGCCCCGCAACCGACGGCTATTCTGCCGCACGGATCGAGGAAGAGGTCGTGGTGACAGAAAATGGTTGCGAGGTCATCAGCCTCTTCCCTGCCGAAGAGCTGCCGATTGCGAACCGGTACTGATATGGGCAACCCGTTTGACCTGACCGGCCGCAAAGCACTGGTCACCGGCGGGGCAACCGGCATCGGCGAGGGCATTGCCCTCGGCCTTGCCGCCGCCGGGGCCGATGTGGCGCTGACCTATCGCAGCCACCAACCCGACGACACCCTCGCCAAAATTAAGGCGTTGGGCGTCAAAGGTTTCGCCGTGCAGGCGGATTTCAACGGCATGGATCAGGCTGCAGCCAAAGACGTCGTCGACTTTGCCAGCAATGCCTTAGACGGGCTTGATATTCTGGTTAACAACGCCGGGATTATCCATCGCGAAGACAGCACGGAGATGCCGCTGGAAGATTGGCGGCGCGTGCTGTCAGTCAACCTCGATTCCGTTTGGTTGCTATCGCAGGCGGCGGGCAAACTGATGGTGGCGCAAGGGTCAGGCAAAATTATCATCGTGTCCTCTGTGCTTGCGTCGCAAGGCGGCCTGCGCGTGCCGGCCTATGTCAGCAGCAAACATGCGGTCGTCGGCCTAACCAAGGCCCTGTGCAACGAATGGGCGCCATACGGTGTCAACGTCAACAGCATCGCACCCGGCTATACCGCCACAGACAACACTCAGGCGCTGCGCGACGATTCCGACCGATCTAAAGCGCTGTTGGAACGCATTCCGGCGGGCCGCTTTGCCGATCCGTCCGAGATCGCAGGCGCTGCGGTTTTTCTGGCGTCTGACGCCGCCAATTATTGCCACGGCAGCGTCGTCACCGTCGATGGCGGCTGGCTCGCCCGTTAGGAGGAACTCTATGGGACACTCAATGAAAGGCAAAACTGCACTGATTACCGCTGCGGGTGCAGGCATCGGCCGTGCCAGCGCGCAAGCGCTCGCGGCGCGCGGTGTGCAGGTGATCGCCACCGATCTGGATGGCTCTTTGGTTGCTGAACTGGCTGATACGTCACCTAACATCATAGGCATGCAACTGGACGTGCTGGATGCCGCTGCGGTGGAAGCCCTTGTCGCGTCTGTCGCACCCGTGGACATTCTGCTGAACTGCGCAGGCTGGGTGCATGACGGCACGATTCTTGATTGTGACGACGCCGTCTGGGACCGTGCGTTTAACCTGAATGCCAAGGCCATGTATCGCATCACCAAAGCGGTGCTGCCAGGGATGCTGGACAAGGGCGCGGGGTCGATCATCAATATCGCCTCTATCGTGTCCAGTGAAAAAGGCGCGCCACGCCGCTTTGCCTATGGTGCCTCAAAGGCGGCGATCATCGGCATGACCAAGGCGATTGCCGCTGACTTCGTCAAAGACGGCATCCGCTGCAACGCCATCTGTCCCGGCACCGTGCAAAGCCCGTCGCTGAACGACCGGCTTGCCGCCACCGGTGACTTTGACAAGGCCCTTGCCGCCTTCAAGGAACGCCAACCCATGGGCCGCTTAGGCCAGCCCGAAGAAATCGCCGAGATGGTGTGTTATCTGGCCGGAGACATGGCAGCTTTCACCACAGGGCAAGCCTTTGCTATCGATGGCGGGTGGTCGATCTGATGGGACTAGATCGCGCCGCCTCTATCAACGATCTGCGACTGCGTGCCAAACGCCGAATTCCGCGTTTCGCCTTTGATCTGGTCGATGGCGGTGCAGAAAACGAACGCAATATGCGTCGCAATAGTGAGGCGTTTCAAGAGGTCGAACTGACCCCGCGCTATATGGTGGATGTGTCCAAGATCGACACAACCGTGACTGTCTTTGGCCAAACCTACGATGCGCCTTTCGGCATGGCCCCGATCGGTATGCTCAACGCCTTTTGGCCCGGAGCCGATCTGACGCTCGCGCGGCTGTGCAAGGCGCAGAACATCCCCTATGTGGCAAGTTCGGCTTCTTCGACCACGTTAGAGGCATTGGCCGAAGCCGCCGACGGCAACGGCTGGTTCCAGCTCTATGTCTCAAGCGATGCGGCAGTGACAGAAGGCCTGATCGCTCGGGCAGAAGCTGCGGGCTACACCACCTTAATGGTTACGGCGGATGTACCCGCCGCAGGCAAGCGCGACCGCGATATCCGCAACCAGCTTGCCGTGCCGTTCCGCTTTACACCCGACGTCATCCTGCAATGCGCGATGAACCCGCGGTGGGCGCTGACGAGCCTGGAATATGGCGCACCGAACGTCGCCAACTACGCAAACCTTCTACAAGGCGCGACCTCTTATGCAGAGGTGCAGAAAACCCTGATCACGCCAGGGTTCACGTGGGATGACCTCAAACGATTGCGAGCTCGCTGGAAGGGTCGCCTCCTGGTCAAAGGCATTTTGCACGCGCAAGACGCCGTGACCTGCGCAGAATTGGGCTGCGATGGAATTGTTGTGTCCAATCACGGCGGGCGTCAGGTGGATTTTGGCCCACCCACGATTGAGGCCCTCCCCGCCATCGCAGATGCAGTAGCGGGGCGCATGACCGTCATCCTCGATAGTGGCATCCGGCGCGGCGCCGATATGCTACGCGCCAAGGCGCTTGGCGCAGACTTTGCGTTCGCAGGCCGCGCGTTTGCCTACGGCGTCGGCGCGGGTAGTGACGCTGGCGCACAAAAGGCATTCGAGATCCTACATCTGGAACTGGTCCGCGCCTTAGGGCAGCTTGGCGTTTCAACCTTTGATGATGTAGGCCCGACACATCTGGGCAAATATCGGATGAAGTAACTGGCTGTCGTGGTTCATGCCAAAATCGAACAGATGGCATCGCAAATCATCGCTCGCGTTCAAAGCGAATGTCCACTTTCCGCTCTCTACGACGCAAGACGCGGCAGCA
>JAGXIQ010000090.1 GCA_024635625.1 Loktanella sp.
CTGCTCGGACAGGGCGAACAGGTCTTCTTGGGTTTCGGGAATCTCGTAGCCGGCCTCTTCGAACTGTTCTGGCACATACCAAACCAGCGATTTGACGTCTGTGCCAAAGAACAGGCCAAAGACGTGGTCGGCGCCGTCAGAGCCGGGGAAAGTCGCGAGCTGTTTCCAGCTGTCACCAGCGGCGTAGTTCGTCGTCATGAAATCGGTCATCGCGTCATCGACCGCGACCAATGCACCCTTGGACGCAAGGTCCTTGGCCAAACCGGGCTGCGGGAACAGGGCGACGTCAGGCAGACCGCCCGCTTGGGAAGCGATCACGATGTCCTGCTCGAAGGATTCGGAGCCGGAGTATTCGACCTCGGCACCGGTCGCATCCGTGAAATATGCATAAAGAGTGCGGTAACGCTCTGCGTCATCGCCGGTCGTCGCCCCGGTGACCATCAGCTTTTCGCCTGTGTAGTCGTGGCTTGCGGCAAAGGATTCCAAGGCAGCCCAGCTAAAATCGCCTTCGCCCTTGGGGAACATCAGGTCCTGCGCGGACGCGGAGCTTGCTGATACGGCCAGCAGCGCAACAACGCTGACGCCGGAAAGTGTGCGGATCATTGGTGGTCTCCTCCCAGAGTAAGTCTTGGTTCGGAATCTTCCGAAACGTTTCGGATTAAGGGCCGACACGCATGGACCTGTCAACTAAAATTGATTGTGTCGCGCTGCCTTTATCAAAGGTTAGGTCAAGAATTCGGTTGTGCATAGGCGTTTTCGACGCAGCAATGATCTGCTTTAAGTCCGCAGACAGGCTGATCCACGCTGCACTAAGATGCGCTGACGTCCCGCCCAACGGCGGCTGGAAACCAACGGCCGGAAACAGTTCTAAGCCGTCGTCATGCGCAAGAACCGACAAATCGCCCGGGATGCTGACGCCGGCATCAGCGGCCGCGTGATAGACCCCGCGCGCAATCATCGTGTTGCCCGCAATGATGGCCGTGGGCGGGTTATCAAGTTGCAGTAAATCGCGCGCGGCGCTGCGGCCTTGGGGTTCTATCATAGTGATGGATCGTATCAGCGCAGGGTCAACCGACAGGCCATGCGCCGCGAAAGCGGCGTCAACGCCGCGTTGGCGCTGGATTGCAAAGAACTCGCTTAATGGCCCGTTGAGGAAGGCAATACGGCGATGGCCCAGCGACAAAAGGTGGTCAGCCATGGTGCGGCCAACGTCGAAGTTGTCGATATCGACGAAGGGATGGGGCTGCTCTGGATCGCGGCCGTGAACGATGAAGGGGGCACCGAGGTCAGTAAGGCATTTGATGCGCTGATCGGCAGGTGACGGGCCAATGATAACGAAACCGTCGATGCCGCCGCTGCGGTAAAGCTCTGTATGCAATTTCACCACGTCAGCACCGGGCTGGCCGACATGCAGGACGAACTGCAACCCAAGCGCCGAGATTTCGGCCGATAGGCCCATGACAATTTCGAAAAGATGCGCGTTGGAATCGGGATCGCGTGAGCCCGCGACAATCATCGCCACGATGCCCGACCGCCCGGTTTTCAAGCTGCGAGCGATGGCATTGGGGCGATAGCCCAGCCGGGTCGCGGCAAGCTGCACCCGTTCGCGCGTCGCTGCGTTCACATCCGTATGCCCGCCCAGCGCGCGGCTGACCTGCGTAATCGATAGACCGACGTCGCGGCTGATGTCTTTGAGTGTAACCATAAACCGCAGCTTGGCGGATAACTGCGGGGTGTTGCAAGTGGGGCAGGTCCCTGCCCGCGCCAATTCCGAAACGTTTGGGATCGCCGCGGCCCCAATCTGAGGCCGCGGCGTAGTGGTTTATTTTACGTCGAAACGGTCGAGGTCCATCACCTTGGCCCATGCCGCGACGAAGGCATCCACAAAGCGGTGCTCTGCCGCGTCGCCAGCGTAGGTTTCAGCAAGGCCGCGCAACTGGCTGTTTGAGCCAAAGATCAGGTCCGTCTGGGTCGCAGTCCAGCGCAGTTCCTTCGTCTTGCGATCACGGCCTTCGAACATGCGATCGTCTTCGTCGACGGCGCGCCATTCGGTCGCCATCGACAGCAGGTTGTCGAAGAAGTCGTTCGTCAACACACCCGGACGGTCGGTGAACACACCATGGCTAGAGCCATCGGTATTGGTCCCAAGCACCCGCATGCCGCCGATCAGTGCGGTCATTTCGGCCGCCGTCAGGGTCAGCAACTGCGCCTTGTCGATCAACAATTCGGCTGGCGACACGGTGTAGTCGGCCTGCTGGTAGTTGCGGAAACCGTCAGAGGCAGGCTGCAGCATGTCGACGGATTCGACGTCCGTCTGCTCTTGGGTCGCATCGGTGCGGCCCGGCGTGAAGGGCACGGTCACATCGTGGCCCGCATCCTTTGCCGCCTTTTCAACCGCAGCCACACCGCCCAGCACGATGACATCGGCCAAGCTAACCCGCTTGCCGCCAGTTTGGCTGTCGTTGAACGTGCGCACAACATCGCGCAGGATGCGCAGGGTGTCGTCCAACTGGGCGGGGTTGTTTGCCTCCCAATCCTTCATCGGGGACAGCTGGATGCGCGCGCCATTGGCACCGCCCCGTTTGTCGCTGCCACGGAAGGTGCTGGCGCTGGCCCAAGCGGTGCTGACCAACTGGCCGACCGGCAGACCGGTCTTCAGGATCGCGGCCTTCAGCGTGTCCACGTCTGCAGCGTCGATCAGATCGTAGTCGCGTGCCGGGATCGGGTCCTGCCAAAGCAGTTCTTCTTGAGGCACCCATGGTCCAAGATAGCGATCAACCGGACCCATATCGCGGTGGGTCAGCTTGAACCACGCCCGCGCAAAAGCGTCTGCGAATTGGTCTGGGTTTTCATGGAAACGCTTGCTGATCTCAAGGTAGATCGGATCCTCTTTTAGGGCCAAATCTGATGTGAACATGACCGGTGCGTGGCGCTTGTTCGGATCATGGGCGTCAGGGACCAGATCGTCCGCATCGCGGTCCGTCGGGCGCCACTGGTGCGCGCCGGCAGGGCTTTTGGTCAGCTCCCACTCGAAACCGAACAGCATGTCGAAATAGGCGTTATCCCAGGTCGTCGGCTTGGGGGTCCATGCGCCCTCCAACCCGCTGGTGATCGCGTGAACGCCAACGCCGGATTCAAAGGTGCTGGTCCAGCCAAAGCCTTGCTCTGCGATGGTTGCGCCCTCGGGCTCTACGCCGACATGAGCCGCGTCGCCCGCGCCGTGTGCCTTACCGAAGGTGTGGCCACCCGCGATCAGCGCGACGGTTTCTTCGTCGTTCATCGCCATGCGGCCAAAGGTGTCGCGAATGTCGCGGGCAGAGGCGAGCGGATCAGGGTTGCCGTTCGGCCCCTCTGGGTTGACGTAGATCAGGCCCATCTGCACAGCGGCCAGCGGGTTTTCCAGCAGACGGTCGCCGGAATAGCGTTTGTCGTCCAGCCAAGTATCTTCGGCACCCCAATAGATGTCCTCTTCGGGTTCCCAGTTGTCGGCGCGGCCACCGGCAAAACCAAAGGCGGGCAGGCCCATGTCTTCGATCGCGGTCGTGCCGGCGAGGATCATCAGGTCGCCCCAGCTGATCGCGTTGCCGTATTTTTGCTTAATCGGCCAAAGCAGGCGGCGCGCCTTATCAAGGTTGCCGTTGTCGGGCCAGCTGTTCAGCGGCGCAAAGCGCTGCGTGCCAGAGGACGAACCGCCGCGGCCGTCGGCTGTGCGATAGGTGCCCGCGGCGTGCCACGCCATGCGCACAAAGAAGGGACCGTAATGACCATAGTCGGCGGGCCACCAGTCCTGACCGTCGGTCATCAGGGCAAGCAAATCAGCCTTGAGCGCGTCCAGATCAAGCGTCGCAAAAGCGGCGGCGTAATCGAAATCGGGACCAAGCGGGTTGGAGCCGGGCAGGTTCTGGCTGAGGATTTTAAGGTTCAGCTGGTTGGGCCACCAGTCACGGTTCGACCGCGCGCTATTTGCAGCATTGGGGCGCGTGTGGCCCATCGGGCAGCCGCCGCCGGTTCCTGTGGTATTTCCGTCCATGTTCTGACTCCTTGCGATATTCTAGTGGTCTAATTTGCCTTTGTGACGCCTGTTTAACGGGCCAAAGCGATTAGAGGAACTTGTATCTACTGATTGTTACGATAAGTTTAGCTTATGAAAAATATAACGCTTAAACACCTGCGCTATGCCTGCGCTGTTGCAGATCAGGGCCACTTTGGACGCGCGGCGGACATGCAATCCGTCAGCCAGCCCGCGCTGTCCATGCAGGTCAAAGACTTGGAAGAACGCCTGGGGCAGCCCTTGTTTGAACGTGGCCCCCGCATGGTGCGCCCCACCGTATTTGGAGAGGATTTTTTACAACGGGCGCGCGCAATTCTACAGTCGGTCGATGATCTTGGCGATCTGGCCCAAATTTCCAAAGGTGGCATGATCAGGCGGCTGCGGCTTGGCATTATTCCGACGGTGGCACCTTATCTTTTGCCCCGCCTGATCGCTGATTTGACCGAACTTTATCTTGGGCTAGACTTGCAGGTACGCGAAAGCGTGACCCCGAGGCTGCTTGCCGAGCTCGCGGAAGGTCAACTGGATGCCGCCATTGTCGCCCTTCCCGTGTCGGAACCTACGTTAACTGAGGTTCCCTTAATGACCGAGGATTTTGTCCTTATCCGTCCTCAGGCCGATGACAGCAAACCCGTGCCGGACGCGGGCCAACTGCGACAGATGCGGCTGTTACTTCTGGAGGAAGGTCATTGCTTTCGCGATCAGGCCCTTGCATTTTGTGACACGCGCAGTGCCCGCCCACGTGAATGGCTTGACGGCTCTGCCCTGACGACCCTCGTGCAGATGGTCGGCGCAGGGATAGGCGTGACGCTGATTCCCGACATGGCTGTTGTGATCGAAGCAAACAGCGCGCCGGTCAGTGTCGCTCGGTTTGCACGGCCCGTCCCTTCGCGGACGATCGGGATGATCTGGCGGCGCAGCACACCGATGGCAGCGCAGCTTCTGCAAATTAGCGATCAGGTCCGCACGACCGCATTAACCCTACACGGTGCAATGCCGGTGGATGCGGCTTAGAAAACGCAAACGTCGCCCCCGGCATCTTCAGGCAGATCGACAGCGGCCCCAGCTAGTCGGTCAGCCACCCCGCGCAGTGCCATCCCCCCAGTCGCCGTGCCCGGGCTTACCGCAAGGGTCGTCAGCATTGGCGCAAGCGCCTGCGTGAAACGCCCCAAATCGGCAAGCGTCTGCGCCAGCAAATCGAGGTTCTGGACATTGCGCAAGTCGTGTTCCCGGCGCGTTTGACCATGATCCATCGTCTCTTCAATCTGTACTGCTAAATCAGAGGCGCGTGCTAACTCCACCGAAAGACGCAACATGATATCGCTCGCCAAGACCGTCACAGGGGGCCAACCACAGCTTCAATGCATTTACGCATCTGCTGCGTATTAAAGGGCTTTGCGATAAAGTTATTCATGCCCAACTTGCGCCCCGTCGCAACAATGTTGTCATCCAGGCGACCACTGACGAGGATAAATCCAATGCGCTGCGTACTGCGATTGGTCCGCAATCCATGCAAAAGCTGCAGGCCATCAAGCCCCGGCATGTTATAATCGGAAATCACAAGATGAACTGGTCGGGCTGCAAGCGCGGTCAATGCGGACTGCCCATCGCTTTTAAAATCTACATTTTTGATGCCGATCTCGTCGAGAGCCATGGTGATCAGACCCCGGCTGGTCGACATATCGTCTACGACCATGATGGAAAGTGTTGATTTGAGGGACATCGGTCCTCCGTTATTATTGGGGCATCAGGTGTTAGGTCCGGCGAAAAGTCGTGCGATCGACTAACGTCATCTTCTCGGCGAGTTTTGGCGGCAACCTCTCCGAATGGCCGATGAACAATACGCCTTGTGGAGCCAGTTGATCGACGAGGCCCGTGAAAATATGTTCTTGCACAGCGTCATCCATGTAGATCGCAACGTTTCGACATAGGATTGCCTGAAATGGACCTCTGGTCGGCCAAGGCTCAATAAAGTTCAGATACCGCACGGACACCAACGCGCGCACAGCATCTGGCATTGTGACCATGGCATCAGCTGGATCGGCGTCTCGCAACATCAACGCTCGCACGTTTTCCGGTACGGACTCGAGTTTTTCACGCGGATAGCTTGCTTCTTTGGCCGTATTCAAAGCATCGGCGCTTATGTCTGTCGCAAGAATCCGCACATCGGCGAGCGCCACTTCTGGCCAGTGATGCAGCAAAGTTGCGGCAAGACTATAGACCTCTTCTCCACTCGAACAGCCCGCAGACCAAAGCCGAATCCGCGTGCCCTGCCCGGCCATTTTTTTCAATTTCGGAAGTGTATCCCTAACAAAAAAGTCAAAGTGATATCCTTCGCGGTAAAAGTGCGTCGTATTCGTTGTCAGGGATGAAATCATAATCGCCCGATCATCTTGGTGGGCTGATTGTTCAATCCAACGAACATATTCGGCAAAAGTCGAAAGCTTGAGACGACGCAACTGCTTGATCAACCGCGAGACAACGAGGGAGCTGTTATCAGCGGGTAAATTGATGCCTGTTTCGCGCCGCAAAATATCGGCGATTGCGCGAAAACTTGCATCGTCGCATGTCAGTGCGCTTTCGGCAGCCGAATAAACCTGCGACATTGATGTCATGATGCGGCCTGTTCTGCCAGAGGTGGCAGTACTGCGCTGATATCAATCAGCCGGAGCATTCGGTCTTCCAAAGCGATCACGCCACGAATAAACATCCGGGTCGTCTGCGCAGTCACATCGGGGGTCGGCTGTATCGCACTTGGTGCAACCCCAATAATATCTGATACGGCATCGACCAAGAAACCGACCGTTTGATCTGCCACTACGGCAATAACGATGACATGCCGATCCCCTAACATTGTTTTTGGCAAACCGAGTCTGCGCGCCAAGTCCACAATTGGGACAATTGCCCCGCGCAAATTAATCACACCCAGAACGTAATCTGGTGCATGTGGTAAAACAGTTGCCGGCGTCCAACTTCGAATTTCGCGCACATAAATAATATCGATACAGAAATCCTGCTCTCCAACACGAAATGTCACAAGCTCGCGTTCGTCATCAGGCAATGTTTTCACATTTGCTTGCATTGCTTAACAATCCTTCAATTGAGAGTGGTCGGGCACGGGCTGATCAGCGTCCGTGCGCTGTACAGCTTCTTCAGGATCAATAATCAAAGCGACTTTTCCGTCGCCTAGAATGGTGGCTGCCGCCACACCGGGGACATGCCCATAATTGCCTTCAAGCCCCTTAATCACGACCTGTCGTTGATCATGGATACGGTCCACCGCTAACGCCCACATCTGCTGATGATCACTTTCGACAAGTAGATACACTAAGTCACTGTAGGTCTTGGTCGCCTCACGAAATTTGAAAACGTGCCCGAGATCGACAACAGGAATAAATCGCCCCCTTACGGCTACGACCGTCATACCATCAGCTAGCCTATGAAGATCGCCTGCCTCTGGCCGTATCGTTTCGACGATCGTGGCGATAGGAACGACCATGGTCTGCCCTGCGACATCGACAACCATACCGTCTAGCACCGCGAGCGTTAGCGGCAAGCTAATCGACATGACTGTGCCCGCTCCTGGCTCTGACGTAATGTTAATCCGGCCGCCAAGCTTTTGGATCGAGCTTCGGACGACATCCATTCCGACACCGCGTCCCGAGAGGTCAGTCACCTCGGCCGCAGTCGAAAAACCGGGCAAGAAAAGAAGTTTGTCAATTTCGCTATCCGGCAAGACAGCGTCTGCAGGAACAAGACCTTTGTCCTTAGCGATTTTCAAAACACGGGCGCGGTTAATACCAGCACCATTATCAGAAACATCAATAAGTACCCGACCTGACCGATGAGCTGCTCGCAAAGTTACAGTGCCTGAATCGGTCTTGCCGGCAGCGGTGCGACCTTCTTCAGTTTCCAAGCCATGATCGACCGCGTTGCGAATAATATGAGTTAGTGGGTCGACGAGTCTTTCGATGACAGTCTTATCAACCTCGGTCGCTTCACCATCAGTTTCAAAGCGTACATTTTTACCAGCTAGGTCTGCCGCTTCTCGGGCGATGCGTGCCATACGCTGAAATAGCGGCTTCACGGATTGCGCTCGTATTGACATCACGCCCTCCTGTATTTCACGTGCCAATGACATGAATTCGTCAAGGCTAGAAGACAATGCTGCGGTCATCGGAATATCTGCGGCAGTTATACACTGAGTGAGCACTGCTTGGTTAATAACCAATTCTCCTACGACATTAATGAGGCGATCAACATGGTCTAAGTCTACGCACACCGTCGCTTTTGCAGCAATCGGCGCAGCCTTA
Organism: Loktanella sp.; assembly: GCA_024635625.1. Taxonomy (GTDB): domain Bacteria; phylum Pseudomonadota; class Alphaproteobacteria; order Rhodobacterales; family Rhodobacteraceae; genus Loktanella. Next base: position 8,365 of record JAGXIQ010000090.1, read on the forward strand.
GCAACATGTTCAGCGTTAGAGCTCTGCGTATTTGAATAAGAAGCAACCTCTGCCGCAAGAGGCACACTAGGCCCCTCTGTAACTATCGAAACATTTTCGGCGGATATGGCCGTCGCATTGCATTCACCAATGTGAATTGATGGTTCGCCACCCTGAACGATTTTTTGGATTTCTACGGTACATAGGTCGACGACAAAATCAAAAACGTCCCATAAGGCAGCCTCCGCTTCAGTTGTAAGTAAGGTTAAAACCCACTGCAACGAACAGTCATCATGCCGAATATTATCTAAATATGGGACACGCGACAAATCAGATTCAACACTAAGATCACCAAGCTCACTTAATTCACGGAAGAGATGGACTGGATCATGACCGTTTATAAATAGCTTGGGTTGAGCCGCAAAGCTTATCTTAAATAGAGATTTGTTATCTGCGTCACACTCAAGCATAGGGCTAGGGTCAAAGTTAAGCGGCATCGGCGCGTATGTATTCAACCCCTCCTCAACCTCACCGCCATCAGCGGGAGGCACATCACCCCCTCCAGACAAGGAAATTAACTTAGCAATGGTCTGCGCACCAGCATCCTCCGCCAGCGTTCGACCTTCACGGCCTGCGGAAACTAATTCCGCAAGTTGGTCCGCGGCCCTCAAGCAAACCTCAAGAATATCGAAAGACAAGACAAGCCGCAGCGCGCGCAAATCATCAAGGGTTGTTTCAAACCGATGTGCAAACCGAACTAGTTGCTCCAAACCAAATGCCGCAGCGCCGCCCTTTATTGAATGAACGGACCGAAAAACCGCATTGACAGCTTCACTGTCAACGGGTTGCCCTTCATCCAAGCCATCCCTTAACAGCTCCAATCCGTCATCTAAAGATTCAAGCAATTCCTCGCATTCTTGAAAAAACGTCTGGCGAATATCTTCCAAAGTACTCATACAAACCTCAGATTGCAGCTATACGGCGGATCGCACTGATCAGCTTTGCGTCATCGAAAGGCTTCACGATCCACCCCGTCGCCCCGGCATTTCTAGCGCGATCTTTAAGATCTTGTGCGCTTTCTGTAGTTAATACTAAAATCGGCAGCGCACGAAGCCCTCCACCTGAACGAATAGATTCAATAACTTCGAATCCATTCATTCTTGGCATGTTTATGTCTGTAATCACAACATCCGGATGTACCTTCTCCAGAATCTCGACACCTTCTTGACCATCGCTTGCTAAGTGAACGTCGAACCCGGCTGCGCATAATGCCATACGCAGCATTTCCCGAATAGTTCGAGAGTCATCAATCGCGAGTATTCTAAGAGTCATAAATGAGCATCCTTAATGTCAAATTGCTCGCTCAAGCCAAGCAAAGTAAGATCGTTTGCGATCTCTCCAAAATCTCTTAATTTCAAATTTTGCCCATCATTACGCCAAGTTAGAATCGTTGATATTAAAATATGCCCGCAGAGAGCACCAATCTTACGCACACACGAAGCATCCAAAACCAATGGCTCGCCTCGATTGGCACTTATGTCAATTAAGAGCTTAGATGCAGCGGATGTATCTAGCTTTTCAGGAAGTTGAACTACACGTGTCATAGAAATATCCTTCAGAAGAATGTAATGTCGTCAGCTGCGACATGAATTGGCTCGACAATTGGTGGAGATTCGACATCCGTAAGAAACTTTTGTTGTGCGCTACCAGTTGTTGGGTTAAACCTGACCTTTCGTGCCTGCGTGCCAAGCAGGCTATGCGAGACAAGATCAAACTCCTCATCCTTCACAAACTGAAGAGCAAACTCAGCATTTTGACGCCCTATGCGAGCGAAATTATTTTGAATCATGGCCCCTCCAAATAATTTAACCTTTAGCCGCCTTCGTAACGCCCCACGCTTCAACATATCATTGATCAGCAGTTCCATTGCATGAGACCCATAGCGATGACCGTCCGCCCCGACATCAGCGCCGCGAGCCAACAAAAAATGATTCATTCCACCAATTCCAGCCAGTGGATCCCACATACATGCAGAAACGCAGGATCCTAGAATTGTAGTCAACACAGTTGAAGGATCCTCTGAAACGACATGAGATCCTTGAATTACATGCCGGACTGTCTCTCCTGATAGTGACTCAGAGGCTTCAGAGTTGTTCATAATAATTCAAATTCATCTTCTGGATAGTGACAGAGAGTGGAGTGAGGAGATCGATTTTAAAAATCCTCCCAGCCGGCTGCAACGCCTACGTCAGCAGATTGAGATAATGCCGCGGCGGCTTTAGTCGGCACCGACGTTCTTGGCCTAGCCCGAAACGGAACTACTGGGTTATCACTTCTCACTCCGACCTCGCCGCCTGCCAATTTGAAGTAGGATGCGGTTTCTACGAGCGTTACGGCGTCCTTGCGCAAACTTTCACTAGCCGCGGTTGTCTCCTCGAGGCGAGCTGCGTTCTGTTGAGTAGATTGGTCCAGTTGATTGAGGGAGCTATTTATCTCGTTTAGATTTGAAGACTGCAAAAGCGAAGACTCAGCAATTGTCGATATAAGTCCTGAAATCCTTGATACTGATTCAACAATTTGCTGAAGGGCACCTCCCGTTCGACCGACCAAATCAACCCCTAATTTGACCTGGCTACCGCTCTTGTCGATCAGACCATTAATTTCTCTTGCGGCATCAGATGAACGCTGAGCGAGAGCTCGGACTTCTGATGCGACGACCGCGAAACCGCGGCCAGCGTCCCCCGCCCTGGCCGCCTCTACTCCAGCATTCAGCGCAAGGAGGTTCGTTTGAAACGCAATATCGTCGATCACTTTGATGATTGACGTGATTCGTCCAGAACTATCGGCAATCTGGTCCATGGCAGATACGGTTTCCAGAACGACTTGACCGCTTTGCTCGGCATTCTTTTTAGCCTCGCGTACGGCACTGTCTGCATCCTTTGCACCTTGCGCCGTATCGCGGATCGAAAGCGTCAACTCGTTCAACGCTGCGGCTGTTTGCTCCAAGGTAGCCGCCGTTGTTTCCGTCCGGCGTGACAGGCTGTCAGTATTGCTAGAAATGTCACGGGCTTCGTTTGATATATTGTCCGCGTTTTCAACAACGCCTCTTATAGCCTCGGACAAGGTATTGACCGCACCGTTGTAATCAGTTCGCAGGTCTTCGTATTCAATTGGAAATGCGGCACCAATCGAAGCTGTTAGGTCACCATCGCTTAGCTGGCGAAGGCCAATACGCAGTGCATCAACAACCATCGTTTGGTTTTTCTGAGCGGCCCTGCGCGATGCTCGCGCTTCTGAAATTTCATTTTCAGCTTCAGTTACATCCCGCACCAGAAGTATGTAGCGAACTGGTGCACCAGCACCATCGCGCACACAGCTCAAACTTCCATCTGCGATAATTTTTTTACCATCTACCGCGACGAGTGCCAATCGACCTGCAAACAAACCCTTCTCTGCGGCGAGCGACTTTATGGCTTCAGCAGACGGTTCATCGGCTTCGCCTTCAAGGATAAAAGTCGAGAGGTTGCGGCCGGCGATATCCTTTTTCGTCGCACCAAGAGCTTGGCACATATTTACGTTTGCCGAGATGATACGACCGTCGGTATCGAAATCCGCGCGTAGCTGCTGATTGTCGAGACCTTGCAAAATTGCATCGTTCAACCATTCGGCCGTAATGTCGGACCATTCCATAATGATCCCAATACTTTGGCCGTCTTTGTCTAGCACTTGAGAAAGACGCAGAGAAACACGCGAGTCGCCGAAGGCAATCATTACATTAATTGATTGATCACCCATTCCTTGCAGTCTTGAACGTATTTGAGTGCCATTGCTGTGGAAATCATCGAGGCTCATATTGGTGATCTTTTCGATCGTCACACCATCAGAAAGCTGCGGAATAAATTCTTTAAACTTCCCGAGAAGATCGATCATCGCCGGATTGACATATCTAATTCTGTATTCGGCGCAGGTCATCATCATGGCAGAGGACGCTGCGGTGAATGCAGCCCCTTTGTAGGCTGCATCCTTTTGATCTGCGGCGGCGACAAGCAGCTTTTGACGTAGATCGTCGGTAGACCGCGCAATCTCGCCGATTTCGTCGTTGCGGTCCCCTTGCTGCACCGCCGCCTGCAGTTCGCCCTGGCTAATCCGCTGGATCGTGTCGCGCTGAACATTGAGTGGACGGATAATCAAATACCGAGAACCGAGAATGACAAGGCCGATGACGATGGCAGCAACAACGACCGAGTAAAGCAGCGCCTGCTTTTCTGCGCCTACAAGTGTGGCAACTGCTGTGTCCGCCCGCCAATCGAGACCCAAGAGACCAACAGCCCCATCAGCATCAGCGCCAGACTTACGGATCGGCACCAAAATGTAGTTACCTACAGTAACCGTGCCGTCCGCGCCTTGTTGAAGAATTGTCTGCATGGCACCCGCCAAGGCATCCAAGTCAGCCGCAGGTGTTCCATTGACTGTAACTGTAGTCCCATCAAGCTTTACAACTACGGCACCAACGGCTGCGCCATTCGAGCTGTTCATAGTGGATTCGAGAAGTTGACTTGCTGCTGCCGCGTCATCGAAGCGCGTGGGGCCGTAAAGGACATTTCCTAACAGTTCCGCTTCGCCTACACCACTTTGCAGAACAAGCTGCCGCGTTAAATTGGTGCTACTTACACCAAATAGAACACTAAGCGTGGCGCTGGTCGCCAGGACCGAGAATATCGCAAGAATAGTCACCTTAACTGTGAGCGACGTATTATTGATGAAGCTGGATACCATGGTCGGTCCTTTTGCTTTCGGTGAAACTGGATGAGTGGGTTTAATTACAGCCGTTCAGCATCAAGGCTAAAAGTTGCGGCACCAACCAGCTGGCCGCTTGGATCTAAAATGGGAATAGAGACTTGCATCACATAAATGCCGGATGATTCATCCAATTCCACGTCTCCGGCGTGAATCGAACCGGCACCAACGGTATATGTTTTTAAGAACTTATCTTCGTCGCCCTGCCAGAAATCAGATGTGATCGCGCTAATCCCGGCGTTTAGACCGACATTATCCATCAAAATAATCTCGACGATTGCGCCATCAGAATCCGCCACGACCTGCCTTAGGTAATCAGAGACTGGGGCGCTGTTAATCTGCGCGATAAGGGGACTGTTGCTAAGGTTGAGCTGTTCGCGCCACTGGCTATCCAATGCCAGAATGTCGGCTTCTGTATAGGCGGCATGCGCTGAATTGTTGGCGGCAAGCGCATCTTGGACGAGTGTATTGGCCATGAAAGCCGCAGCCTGCTGGTCTGCGAAGGCCTTATAGTCATTTTCAGCTGCGGTGGCGGGCACCGCACTGATGGTCAATCCAAAAGCCAAGATCAGATTGTAAGGTTTCATGGGCGAACGCTCCGTTAAACTTATGGCGAGGTGCCATCCTTGACTGGACCATCCGGCAGATTCCTTAATTTGACCTGAACCTGTTTGAGAATTTTCGCGCGATCCACACGCGCAACCATGCAACGCGTTGGCATGCCACGCCTTAAGAAGAGAAAAAACTCATCTAAACTTCAAAAACATAAGCGGAACAGTCGTGAAACTGCGCTGGCGGTGCGACCGCGCCCTATACGGATTGAAAGATTGTTTGTCGCAGGCGTTTACGGGCCACGGCACACGGAAAGGCAGGCTGCCGAGGTGCGTCTGCGGGAGCGGACGCAGGGCAAAGTAAGGGCGCGGCATTTACTGCGAATCGTTCACGGAGTGCCGATCACTAGCGGGCCGTGATCCACAGCGGCCCAATTCGAACGAGGCGATCAGACCGCCTTTGGGCGACTTACCACGGGATCAGCGCGAGCGTGATGACCGGAAACAGCACCAGCAGGACAACGCGCACCAGATCGGAGGCAACGAAGAACAGCACGGCGCGGTAGGTTTCTGCCATAGGTGTCGTGCGGTCCATCGTATTGATAATGAACAGGTTCATACCAACCGGCGGCGTGATTAACCCCACCTCGACCACGATCAGGACGAGGATACCGAACCAGATCGCGACCTGTTCGGTATTGATACGCGACAGCGCACCTTCGGTCGCACCGCGCAGGCCAATGTCGTTCATTTGCGCGCGCGTCAGCTCTATGCCTTGCGCCAGGGCGGCCTGCGCCTGCGCCAGCACATCGGGTGCGATCTGCGCGCCGCTTTGAACCAGATCTGACAAGCGTGCGCTTTGGAGATCAATAAGGCTGACAAAGCCGAAATCGAGGCCCTGCATGACCGGCCAAAAGATCGGGATGGTCAGCAGGATCATCGACAGGCTGTCCATGAGGCAGCCGAGCAAAAGGTAGAAAACAAGGATCAGTGTCAGGACCAAAAGCGGCGACAGCCCCTGATCCACGACCCAGAGCGCAATTTCCTGCGGCACCTGCGTCAACGCCAAGAAGCCGTTATAAAACGCAGCCCCAAGCACGATGAAAAAGATCATCGCGGTGGACCGCGCGGTCACCATAAAGCTTTCGCCCAAGCTGTCCCAAGACAGCCCGCCATTGGCCCAAGCGATCGCGCCTGTACCCAGCGCGCCAACGGCAGCGCCTTCGGTGGGGGTA
>JAGXIQ010000091.1 GCA_024635625.1 Loktanella sp.
GGGACAGGCCGTGCGCGGGCTGGCGGGCAAACGCGCGGCCGTGATGTTGGCGCATCACGGCCCCGTCGTGGCGGGCAAGGATATTGAGGCTGCGTGTTACGCAATTGAAGAATTAGAGGACACCGCGCGGCTAGCGCTGCTGACGCGCGGCATGGGCGCACGGTCATTGACGGATGCGCAGGTGGGCCAAGTGGTGCAGGAGTTTGGTGTACAATGGGACTGATGTTTTCAGCAAATCTTGGTTTTTTGTGGCAAGAGTTGCCTTTGCCAGATGCAATCCAGGCGGCGCATAGGGCGGGGTTCACGGCAGTAGAATGCCACTGGCCCTATGACGTGCCTGCGGAACAGGTCGCGGCGACTTTGGCCGACACCGGCCTGCGGATGCTCGGCCTGAACACCCGGCGGGGCGGCCCTGGTGAAAACGGCCTGTCCGCTTTGCCGGGCCGAAGCGCCGAGGCGCGCGCCGCTGTAGACGAGGCGATTGCCTACGCCGATGCGATTGATGCAGGCGCGATCCACGTCATGGCTGGTTTCGCTGAAGGGCAAGAGGCAGAGGCCGCCTTTATCGACACCCTGCGCTATGCCTGCGCCGCAACCACGCGCACGATCCTGATCGAGCCGCTGAACAGCTACGACGCGCCGGGCTATTTCCTGACAACGACAGCGCAGGCCGAAAACATCATCGCGAAGGTCGCCGCGCCCAATCTGCGGCTGATGTTCGACTGCTATCACGTGCAGCTGATGGAAGGGGACGTCACGCATAAACTGGAACGCCTGCTGCCGATCATCGGGCATATCCAATTTGCATCTGTCCCAGACCGCGGCGCGCCGGACCACGGAGAGTTGAACTACCCCCATATCTTTGCCGTCGCAGAACGCCTTGGCTGGCCGCTGCCGCTTGGCGCGGAATACAAGCCCGGCGGGCCGACAGAGCCGACCTTGGGCTGGCTACTGCGCTGACCAGACGTAGATGATATAGGCCGCAAGCACGACCAATCCGATGCCGCGCCCAATGACCGGGCGGGTCAGTAACAGGGCTGTCAGGGCAAGTGTCGCGGCAATCATAATGGGCAGATCGAAAGCCAAAAAGCGGTCTGCTACGGGGACCGGCTTGATGATGGCAGTCACGCCTAGGATGCCGAGCACGTTAAAAATGTTTGATCCCACGATATTGCCGATGGCGATTTCGGACTGACGGCGAAAGGCGGCGATAATGGATGTCGCAAGCTCTGGCAGCGATGTGCCGACCGCAACAATGGTCAGGCCAATAAACGCCTCTGACGCGCCAAGGCTACGGGCGATGGACACCGATCCATCGACCAGAAACCGCGCACCGAACATCAGCGCGACAAGCCCCGCCGCGACCCAAAGGGCTGATTTCGCCATCGATGTCGGGACTGCGGTGTCGTCATCGTCTGATGCGGGTCCGGGCTGCAGATAGGCCCAAGTTAAGTATCCCGCCAATGCAGCGACCAATAACAGACCGGGCAGGCGTCCGATTTCGCCAGTGGCAAATATGGGCACCATCACCAGCGCTGCTGCGACCATAACGGCCGTATCGCGCCGCAGCGTCGCGCCAGAGACGCGGATGGGCCAGACAAGACTGGTCAGGCCGACAATCAGAAGAATGTTCGCGATGTTTGATCCGATGATATTGCCAACGGCAATGTCAGGCACGCCGCGCATGGCCGCTTGGACCGAGACCAACAGTTCTGGCGTTGATGTCCCGAAGCCGACGACGGTCAAGCCGATCAACAGAGGCGGAATCGCCATGCGCCGCGCAATGCCGACACTGCCGCGCACCAGCGCTTCGCCGCCCAAAAACAAGCCGATTAGGCCAGCTACGACGTAGATGTAATCCAAGATATGATCCCCAAGAGCATCCGCGCGCCCCGTGGTTAGATGGGATCGCGAAAACGGCTCCACAAGGACCGCGGCGCGGCGCACTGACTAAATATTAAAAAGGGGGAACAGCCCTCACTGTCCCCCCTTCTTCTCGTCAAAAATATCTCGGGGGTGTGGGGGCAGCTCCCCCACGGGATCGGCGCGCAATGCGCGTCGATCCTATGCTTACTTTGCCGCGACCGCAGTCTGCTTTTGCGCGCCAAGACCTTCGACTTCGACCTCCATCACATCGCCCGGACGCAAAAAGCGTTGTGGCTTCATGCCCATGCCCACGCCAGAAGGGGTGCCCGTGGCGATAATGTCGCCGGGGCGCAGTTCCATAAAGCTGGACATGTAGCTGACGATCTCGCGCACGCTAAAGATCATGTCGGATGTATTGGAATCCTGCACGGTGTCGCCGTTCAGTTTCAGCGTGACGCGAAGGTTTTGCGGATCGCCTACTTCATCCGCCGTCACCAGATAGGGGCCGGTGGGTCCGAATGTCGGCGCCGATTTACCCTTAATCCACTGGCCGCCGCGTTCGGTTTGAAAACTACGCTCTGACACGTCGTTGATCGTGCAATAGCCTGCCACATAGTGCAGCGCGTCTTCTTCCGACACGTAAAGCGCGGTTTTGCCGATCACGACGCCTAATTCGACCTCCCAATCACCCTTCTCGGATGTACGCGGGATGATGACATCGTCGTTGGGGCCGGACAGGGCAGAGGTCGCCTTGGAGAAAATGATCGGCTCTGCCGGGGCATCCATTCCGGACTCTTTGGCGTGCAGGGCGTAGTTCAGGCCGATGCAGAAAAAGTTTCGCACGGACGAAAGGCAAGACCCGATGCGGCCGGGATCAGTCACTACGGGCAAGGTGCTGATGTCGATGGTGCGAATTTCATCCAGCGCCTCAAGGGCGACAGCGGGACCGGACAGGTCGGGGACATGTGCGGACAGGTCGCGGACTTGGCCGTCTGCATCCATAATACCGGTCTTTTCTTGGCCGACTGGTCCAAAGCGTAGCAGTTTCATAGGTCGTCCTTTCTGTCAGCCGTGGCTGAGGCTTGTTCGATTTCTTGGGTGATAACGTTGATAATGTCCGGCGCGAGCCGGTCCAGATGCGCGCCAAGCGCTGTGCGGATCGCGTCCGTGTCGCGGGCGCGCAGGGCGGCGACGATTTGGCTGTGATGATCGACAACACGTTCGCGGTTACGGCGCTGGATCGCGGATAAGAACCGCGAGCGCCACAGCCGGGACAGGAATGTGCTGTGAATGTCGGCCAAAGACGGATTATGCGCTGCGCTGGCTAGGCCGGCGTGAAAGCTCATGTCGATCTCGAACATCTCGACCGCGTCGACGGTGTCGAATCTATCGGCCATCACGTCCACGATCGCAGCAAGGGCGTCAATTTCAGCCTCAGTGGCCCGGGCGCAGGCAAGTTCGGCTGACATCTTTTCGATAGCAAGCAGGACTTCAACGTCGTCGGCGACCTGTTTGACAGATGGGATGGATACGATGGGGCTGCGCGCGGGGCGCAGTTCAACAAGCCCTTCGGTCGCAAGGATACGCACCGCTTCGCGCAGGGGCGTGCGGCTAACGCCGAGTTTATCAGCGTTATCACGTTCCTTGATCGACATGCCGGGACGCAGGATGCCGCGCAGGATGTCGCGGCGCAATTGATCGGCTATCTGGGCGGGCAGGGTCTGATCGGCCATGTTATCCTTTGGCGTTTGAGTCGCGTTGGCGGGGTTTCAAGGCACCCCGAGGCGGCGTTCAAATTTGGTATACCGAAATTTGTTGCGTGTCGAGAAGCACCTCGCTAACGTTTCTTCAGATGGTATACCATCTTCGTTTGCGTGCCGGGGAGGGCGCGTAGAAATGATAAAATGGCAGCCTTCGGGACTGCTAAGGGAGGAAGACCACAATGTCATTGAAAACAATCATGTTGTCTGCCGTTGCTGTGGCTGCTGTTGCTGCCCCGGCGTTCGGGCAGACTAACCTGCGCATCTCGACTCACTATGCGACTGAACACCCCAGCGGCAAAATGCTAGCGCAGTTCGCTGACGACGTAACTGTCATGTCGGATGGTGATCTGACGATTGAAATGTTCTATTCCAGCTCTGTCGTTGCCACGACAGAGACGTTTGACGCCGCGATCAACGGCATCCTGGATTGCGATGCGACGGGCGGTGCCTATCAGACCGGCAAAAACCCTGCGTTCCAATTCGTCGGTGACATCATGGGCGGCTATGACACGCCGTGGCAGCAGTATAGCTGGCTGTATTACGGCGGCGGATATGATGCCGCACAAGAGCTGTATAATGCGCAGGGCATGCAGTTGGTTGGCTGGTCGATCTATGGCCAGGAATCGCTGTCGTCCTCTAAGCCGATTGCTGGTCTAGCTGACTTGCAGGGCTGGAAATTCCGCTCGCCTCCGGGGATGGAGACCGAGATTTTCCAAGAACTGGGTGCCACACCCATCGTGATGGATTTCACTGAAATCTTTACGGCGCTGGAAACCGGAATCATCGACGGGGCTGATGCGTCAGGTCTGGCCAATAACGTCGGTCTGGGTCTGTATGACATCGTTAAGCATGCCACCTATCCGGGCTTTCATTCGATGCCGTCTGACCATTTGGCCTGTAATAAAGCCGTTTGGGATGGCCTGACCGAAGGTCAGCGCCGGATCATCGACACCGCATGGCAAAAGCTGGGCTTTCAGATCGCATTGTCGAACGAGAAGGCAAACTCTGAAGCTGCGGCAGAGCTGACCGCCGCCGGCGTCACGCTGTATGACTGGACGCCAGAGGATCGCGCTGCGTTCCGTGCTGGTGCGCAGGTCGCATGGGCTGACTGGGCGACACGTTCGCCAGAGACCGCAAAGCTGGTCGACAGCCACAAGGCCTACCTGAAACAGCTGGGTCTGTTGGCCGAATAAGCCACAACAGATTTGGGCGGGTCCGGTTATGGACCCGCCCTTTCTAAGCGCGCACGACCGCAGGCACACCACGTGGGGGGAGACCACAGATGCACGACAATTCGCTTTGGCTGGGCCGGATGCGCGGGCCTGTAAAGACCGCGATGATGGTCTTTATCGGACTGACGCTGGCCTTATATGTCTGGCTGATCGCGCAGCACCTATTCAGCGACACCGCCTACGGCATGTTCGAGATGATCCGCCCCGCGGGCCGCCCGCTGGTGCTGGTGATGTTGATTATCTTTAGCCTTGCGCTGTTTTTCGCGTCTTTGTTCCTATCGGACACAAAGGGCGCGATTGAATCTCCGCCCGAGGGGGTCTTTGACCTTGTGTCCGTCGTGCTGGGCCGCCTGTCGATGATCATGACCACTTTTATCGTGCTGGTCATGTTCTACGAGGTCGTGTCCCGCTATGTCTTTTCCAAGCCGACCCTATGGGCGAACGAGCTAAGCCTTTGGATCGCTGCCTTTGTTTTCCTGCTGTCGGGGCTTTATGCCATGCAGCAGCGCAGCCACATCCGCATCTATGTGATCTACGACATGATGCCGCGATGGGCGCAGAAATTGTCTGACTGTATCTCTGTCCTGCTGATTGTTGGCTTTGCCGTGGCACTGGTCTGGGGCGGTTATACCGACGCTGAAAACCGCTTTATGCGGATGGAAACCTTCGGCACCGCGTGGGATCCGCCCATTCCGGGTATCGTAAAACCCGCGTTACTGTTGATCATCGTATTGGTGGCGTTGCAGGCCGTGTCGAACCTGTTCGCAGATTGGCACAAAGACCCGTCAGAGATGGGCTCTAACGACGATATCGACGAGGTCGAAATCGAGAATATTCGCCGCACGCTTGAGGAGCAGAAGTAATGGTCGATATCGGCACCCTAAGCCTGATTGTTCTGCTTGGCATGTTCGCCTTGCTGGCAATCGGCATGCCGCTGGGTTTCGCCAGTGCGTTTCTGGCGGTCGTCACGCTGTCGCTGAAATTTTCGCCTGAATTACTGTGGGGTGATTTTGGCCGCGGACCGATGTCGGTGCTGGGGCAGGCGGTGTACCGCCAGATGACGAACTATGTTCTGATCTCTGTCCCGCTGTTCATCTTTATGGCCGCATTGCTGGAACGATCCGGCATTGCGCGCGATATGTATTCATCGCTGAATGTCTGGCTGTCCCGCGTGCGCGGGGGCATTGCGGTCGTCACCTCTATCATGGCTGTGATCATGGCCGCGATGTCTGGCATCATTGGCGGCGAAGTCGTTCTGCTGGGCTTGATCGCGCTGCCGCAAATGTTGCGGCTGGGCTATAACCAGAACCTTGCGATTGGCACGATCTGCGCGTCAGGCTCGCTTGGCACCATGATCCCGCCGTCGATTGTGTTGATCTTTTACGGGCTGGTGACAGAAACCAGCATCAAGGCGCTGTTTACCGCGTCGTTCCTACCCGGCTTCATGCTGGCGTCGTTTTTCCTGATTTATATCGTCGTGCGCACCCAGATGAACCCCGAGATGGCCCCGCTGCCGCCAGAAGTCCCAGGAGAGCCAAAGGGCGGCGATAAGGGGCTGATGTTCCTTGGATTTATGTCGCGGTTCACCGCTTGGGTCGCAGGCGTATTGTTCGTGCGGGCGGTGTTTTTCACTGTTACGGGCGACAATGTGATCCGCGAAGGGCAGGACCCGATCCCGCTAGGGATGGTCAGCGATATACCATGGATCGTCGGCACATTCGTACTGTGCCTTATCCTGATCTTCTTTGTCTGCGGCCGCGAACGCACCGCCAAGGGCTGGGAAATGGGCAAGGGCCTGATCGCGCCAACCGTGGTGATCGGCGTCGTGCTTGGCTCGATCTATGGCGGCATCACCGGCATCACAGAGGCCGCTGGCATGGGCGTGATCGCGGTCTTCGTGATTGGCGCGCTGCGGCGCGAGATGACGTTTGAAATCGTCTGGGACAGTCTGATCCGCACGCTGCGGTCGACGGGTACGATCATCTGGGTCAC
>JAGXIQ010000092.1 GCA_024635625.1 Loktanella sp.
ACTCGAAACCGTGGTGGCCAGTGCACCGGATGATATGATCACCCGTAATATCAACGCACTGGGCGCACTGGGTTGCCGCATAGATCTGGATGATTTCGGGACCGGTCAAGCTTCTATTGCGTCGATCCGCCGCTTTTCGGTCAGCCGGATCAAGATCGACCGCAGTTTTGTCATGAAGGCCGACCGGGATCCCGAACAACAGCGGATGATCAGCGCCATTCTTACCATGGCGGAGCGGCTTGGCGTCGAAACACTCGCCGAAGGCGTTGAAAGCGTCGGAGAGCATGTATTGTTGGCGCAATTGGGCTGTGACCACGTGCAGGGGTTCGGCATTGGACGACCTATGCCGTTCGAACAATCTCTGGACTGGATCGCCAGACACAACGCCAAACTTGAAGACGTGCCGCGTATCATGGACGGCAAGCGAAAATAGCCTGGTCACGCAACGCTCCTGCGATGGCAAAAGGCCCGAATCCGCTTGACCTTTGGGGCTGCACACTGTTGAACCCACGCTGAACCAAAGACATCAGGTGGCGGGCTTCATGGACGAACAGAACAAGAATCTCATCCTCGCGACGGCACTCAGCTTCGTCGTGATACTCGTGTGGTTCCTATTGTTCCCACCGCCAGAGCAGGAAACCCTTGCCACACCTCCGACCGAGACTGTGCAAACTTCCGCTGACCCATCGATCCCTGCGGCGCAGGACAGCTCGGGTCCCGCACCTATTGCCGATAGCGGCGCTTCCGAAGATGTATCCATCAGTGACGCGCCGCGCGTTTCAATCGAAACGCCACGTCTGACCGGGTCGTTGTCACTGATCGGAGGACGGATCGACGATCTGCGCCTCAAGGACTACCGCACCACATTGGACGACGACGCACCGATCGTGACCATGCTGTCACCGCAAGGAACAAATGACGCCTATTATGCGCTTCAGGGGTGGGCTGCGGGCAATGGCATCGACCCTTCTGCGGTACCCGGTCCGGATACCGAATGGACAGTGGCAGCAGGCGACAAACTAAGCGTCGGAAGCCCGATCAGCCTGATCTGGGACAATGGGGTGGGTCAAGTATTCTCCCGCATGATCAGTGTCGACGCCGATTATATGTTCACGCTCGTTCAGGGCGTTGCGAACAATGGCGAGAACCCGATCAACGTCGCACCATACGGAATGATCGTCCAGCATACCCAGCCAGACGATCTGGAGAATTTCTTCATTCTGCACGAAGGTGCGGTGGCCATGGCGGATGGCGAGCTTTCGGAAACCGATTGGGACGACATCGCGGAATCCGAAATGAATGCGACCTGGGCCCGTCAGGCCATTGTACGCGAAGATGTCACGACCGGCTGGATCGGGTTTACCGACCATTTCTGGCAGGCAATTCTCATCCCACAGCCCGGTCAGGTTTTTGACCAGGCGCTCACATACGACGCACGTGCGGACGTCTACCGGGCCGTGACGCGCCTGCCCACGCAGACTGTCGCGGGCGGTGCTGAGGCCAGCGTGACGACCCAGCTTTTCGCCGGTGCCAAGGAATGGGCGATCCTTCGCGACTACGAATCCGCTGGCGTGACCAACTTTATCGACAGCATTGACTGGGGTTGGTTCTTTTTTCTGACCAAGCCGATCTTCTGGCTGCTGCACGAGATCAACAAACTGATCGGCAACATGGGTATAGCGATCATCGCATTGACGCTGATCATCAAAGCGATTCTGTTTCCATTGGCCTATAAATCCTACGTTTCGATGGCCAAGATGAAAGAGCTCCAGCCGCAGATGGAAGAGCTGAAAAAGAGCGCCGGCGAAGACCGTCAAAAGATGCAACAGGGCATGATGGAACTGTACAAACGCGAAAAGGTGAATCCCGCCGCAGGATGTTTGCCGATCTTGCTTCAGATCCCGATCTTCTTTTCGCTCTACAAGGTGATTTTTGTCACGATCGAATTGCGTCATGCACCATTCTTTGGCCCTTTCCGGGATCTTTCGGCACCCGACCCAACCTCGATCCTGAATCTTTGGGGCCTGCTTCCCTTTGCAGCACCCGATCCCGGATCGCTGATGGCACTCATCTTCATTGGCATCCTGCCTTTGCTCCTGGGGATCTCTATGTGGATTCAGCAAAAGCTGAATCCCGCACCCACCGACCCGACTCAACAGATGATCTTTGCCTGGATGCCTTGGGTCTTCATGTTCATGCTTGGCAGTTTCGCCAGCGGACTGGTGGTATACTGGATCGCCAACAACACGATCACTTTCACGCAGCAGTATCTTATCATGCGCAGCCAAGGCTACAAACCCGACCTTCTGGGCAACATCAAGGGCGGGTTCAAACGCAAACCGGCTGCTGCAAACGATTCAAAATCCCCGGGCGGGAAGTCGAAAAAGTGATGCTGCGCCAGCGCATTGCCTCCATCCCATCGACAGTCACAGTCGCAACACCGGTGCCGCGGCCAGAATCTTCGCCTCCAAAGGTGCAACTGGCGGCAACATGGAAAAGGTGATCTGATGCAATTACCCTTTCCCGTCGCCGAAGAACCGGACACCCAAACCGTCGAAAAGGGTCGACTTTTGTTCGCCGGCGAGACCGAATTCGTCAAAGGTGTCGTGGCAATGTCTGGCCTGCCCGACCCCGATCGTCTGGAGGTCTGTTTTGCGGGGCGTTCCAATGTCGGCAAATCGACGCTGATCAATGCATTGACTGGGCGCAAGGGGTTGGCGCGGGCCTCGAATACACCCGGGCGTACGCAGGAGATCAATTATTTCACCGCTGGCGATGCGCTTTATCTGGTAGACTTGCCCGGCTACGGCTACGCCAATGCCCCCCTGCCGATCGTCGAAAAATGGCAGCGGCTGCTCAAGCAATATCTGTCCGGCCGTCAGACCCTCCGCCGTGCCTTTGTGCTGATCGACGCACGGCACGGCGTGAAATCGGTAGATGACGAGATCATGAAGCTGCTTGACGGTTCGGCCGTGACTTTTCAGGCCGTACTGACCAAGGCGGACAAGGTGAAGGAAACCGAGCGGAACAAGGTGATTGATCAGGTGCGTGGCGCGCTGGCGAAGCATCCGGCGGCATATCCCGAGATCATCGTGACCAGCTCCGAAAAAGGTTGGGGAATAGCAACGTTGCGGGCCATCATCGCGACGCTGGAATAGCCCGTGCGCCCTGCCTATAGTCAATCCAACGACAGGACAGGAAAAAGATGAGAACTCAGGATATGACCCGCGACTGGAGCGCTACGGCGCGCACGCTGAGCCAGGCCTTGCCTTATATGCAGCGCTACAACGACGCGACGGTCGTCATCAAGCTTGGCGGTCACGCCATGGGCAGCGATGAGGCGATGCAGGAATTCGCACGCGATGTCGCGTTGATGCGGCAGGTCGGGGTAAACCCGGTCATTGTCCACGGCGGCGGACCGATGATCAACGACATGCTCAAACGGCTCGGTATCAAATCGGAGTTCGTGAATGGTAAACGCGTGACCGACGCCGCGACAATGGAAGTTGTGGAAATGGTCTTGTCCGGCCTTGTTAACGCAAGGATCGTTCAAGCAATTTCGGAACAAGGCGGGCGCGCTGTCGGGGTTTCCGGCAAGGACAGCAACCTGATTGTCTGCGAACCCGAAGACGCCGCGCTTGGCCTCGTCGGCAAACCGGTGGTTGTGAATCCCCGCATCTTGCACGATCTGGCGGACAAGGAGATCATTCCGGTCATTGCCCCCCTTGGCATGGGTCGTCACGGCGAGACATTCAATATCAATGGCGACACAGCCGCAGGGGCAATCGCCGGCGCGCTCAAGGCCGATCGTCTGCTTCTACTCACCGATGTGGCAGGCGTCAAAAACGCGGCCGGCGAAGTGCTGACCGAACTTACAGCAGGTCAGATCCGCGAAATGACTGCCGAAGGCACCATCGCCGGCGGGATGATCCCTAAAACATCGACCGCTTTGGAGGCGATCGAGGCTGGTGTCCGTGCGGCCGTGATTCTCGACGGACGAGCCCCGAATGCCTGTCTTCTTGAGCTATTTACCGAACATGGCGCTGGCAGCATCATTCGCGCTGGCTGACGTGGATGTGCATTATGGCGCAACTGGGTTTACCTTAGCTGCATGGAAACCGAAGTGATGACGAACTGGGGTATGAAACCCGCCAATGCGATTGTTCCGCGGGTTCCGGCCATTGCCCTTAATGTTGGCGGGTTGCTTTTGCTGCCGTTTGCGCCCAAGTGAACTATGACGAGTTAGATCAGGCGGTTGCAACGCACGGGTTGATGGTCATGGGCGGATACCACCCCGACGCCACGGACCCGAAAGACCCTGTCGCGACGCGTCTGCTTCTGGGTGCGGATCGCGGGTTCTGGCAGGTCTTCAATCGTAGTGCCGAGTTTTCGTGCGAGGCGCCAGACCCCATCGACAGCTGGTCAAAACGCATCATTGGCGGCCTGGCCAGACAATTCGGGGGTCAGGCGATGTTTCCGTCCGATGGCCCGCCCTACGCGCCGTTCATATCATGGGCGCTCGCCACCAGCCGCTTTCACCAAAGCCCGACCGGGATGATGGTCCATGACAGGGCGGGACTGATGATCTCGATCCGTGGCGCACTCGGTTTTGCCAGCAGGATCAACCTGCCTGCGCTTACTGCAAGGGATCCGTGCGAAAGCTGCGTCGGCCGCCCCTGCGAAACTGCATGCCCCGTAGGTGCATTGTCCGCAGATCGCGGATACGATGTTCCGAATTGCAAGTCCTACCTTAAGACAGAGGCGGGCGCGGGTTCGTGTATGGCGTTTGGTTGTAGCGTACGCAATGCCTGCCCTCTCAGCCGCGAATTTGACCGTCCACCGGCGCAATCGGCATTACATATGCGCGCTTTTCTCGGAGTTTGATTATGAAACGACTGATCCTGATGCGGCACGCCAAATCCGATTGGTCACGCGACGGCACAGCAGACATCGCGCGACCCTTGAATGAAAGGGGCCGAAAAAGTGCGTCTGCAATGGGAAAGTGGCTGCGCGAAATGCAGTACATCCCGGACGAAGTCATCTGTTCTTCTGCGACCCGTACCCGGCAGACGCTCGAGGGGCTGTCCCTTTCCGAGGTTCCCACAAGCTTTACGCGAGATCTCTATCTGGCGGAGCCGGAAGAGATGATCGCCGTCCTGCGCCGAACCGGGGGCCAGACTCTCTTGATGTTGGGTCACAACTCCGGCATCGCCACACTCGCCGAGGCTTTGCTGAAAGCGCCCCTCTCTGACGAAGCCTTCAGCCGTTATCCAACAGGAGCGACTTTGGTCGCTGATTTCGACATTTCTGAATGGACAGACCTGCAAATGCACAGCGGCACGGTGATAGATTTCACCGTGCCGCGTCGTCTGTTGTAGCGCGGATCAAACCCGCCTGCCTTCAGTGTCCCAGGATCTGGCTCAGGAACAGTTGGGTGCGCGGGCTTTGCGGGTTTTTGAAGAACTCTTCCGGCTCGTTTTGCTCGACGATCTGGCCTTCGTCCATAAAGATCACCCGGTTGGCCACCTGACGGGCGAACCCCATCTCATGCGTGACGCAAAGCATCGTCATCCCTTCCTCGGCCAGCTCTATCATGGTGTCGAGCACTTCCTTGATCATTTCGGGGTCCAGCGCCGAAGTCGGTTCGTCAAAGAGCATGATGCGCGGGCGCATGCACAGTGACCGCGCGATGGCGACACGCTGTTGCTGACCCCCTGAAAGTTGCCCCGGGTATTTGTTGGCCTGATCGGGAATTTTCACTTTTTCAAGAAAGTGCATCGCGGTTTCGACGGCTTCCTTCTTGGGTGTCTTGCGCACCCAGATCGGGGCCAGTGTGCAGTTTTCGAGGATGGTCAGATGCGGAAAGAGATTGAAGTGCTGAAAGCACATGCCAACTTCGGACCGTATCTTGTCGATGTTTTTGACGTCTGAAGATAGCACAGTGCCATCAACCTCGATCCGGCCTTGCTGATGCTCTTCCAATGCATTGATACACCGGATGAGCGTCGATTTTCCGGACCCCGACGGCCCGCAAATCACGATCCGTTCGCCGCGATACACCGTCAGGTCGATATCGCGCAGCACATGAAAGC
>JAGXIQ010000012.1 GCA_024635625.1 Loktanella sp.
ACCAAGTATCTCGACAGCTATCTCAGATGGTTTCATCTCGCAGTGCTTCCAAGGCAGCCAACACCACGCGCAGTCCTCGCCGCAGCAGCAGGTATCCTGCCGGTTAGACCATGTGCATAGCTAATGCGAATTGAGCCAAAACTTATGATTTTGCAGTCTGAAAACGGCTAGTTAAACGGTTGGCGGCACCGCCCCATGCAAATCAGCGCAGTTTGGGTGGTGCCGTTGGGTCCGACCCCGGTGCCATTGGCACCGACGGTGTGGGCCGTGTCACCTGCGGCAGGTCGAACCGCAGGCCAACCCGCGCTAGACGCTGGGCCACCGCATCACTGCTGGCAACGAACATCACATCCATCGTGCCAGCGTCGATACCTGAAAACGTCAGCGCCTCGCCTGCCGCATGAGCAAGCGCGCCGTGGGCCGTGTCTGGTGCATCAATAAACGCAAGGACATGGCCGCGCCCGCCGTCTTCGTATTCGGCAGCAACCAGTAACGCATGGTCTGCCAGACCTGCGGCACGGGTCAGCTTGCGATCCAGCGCTTCCAATACTGCCTCTGGCAGTCCGGTGGGACGAGAGACACCTGTCAGCCGCGCTTCGGCCTGTTCGGGGGCGTGATCCAGCGTACTTGCCAGCCAGTCCACTGCGTCGGCGGGGATCAGCATGGCGCTTGGCGCAACCTCGAGGTTAAGGGCAATACCAATACCCTGCCCCGCCATCATTTGCACCAGCGCCCGGCCCGGCAACCCAGCGTAGGGGGCCGCACGTTTTACGAAGGCCGACAGGCGTTCTTCGGCATCAAAGACCAAGGCAAAGGACCCGCCTTCGACGGTAAAAAGAGAGGGGCGTACGGTGTCGCCGTCTGGCTCTGCATCCAGCAAAACGAAAAGATCGCTGTCGGCCAAATGTTCGTAGAACCGCAGCCGCAAGTCGTCAGAGGTGTCCATCGCCGCATGGGCGCGGTCAAGGTCGGTTTCCATCGGGGGGGTCGTCATGCCAGCACCTCTTGCACGCGGGCCCGCAGAACGGGCAGCAGATCGGTTTCAAACCACGGATTGCGGTTTAACCATGCGGTATTGCGCCACGACGGATGAGGCAAGCAGAAGACGCGTGGTGCATGGTCGCGCCACGCCGCCACACGTGCAGTCACGCCAATACGACCGCCCAGATGCCACTGTTGTGCATAACCGCCAATGAGCAGGATCAGCGGCACATCACCCAGTGTTTTCATGACCGGCTGCCGCCATGTCGCTGCGCAGACGCGCGGTGGCGGCAGATCGGAACCGGCAGCGTTATAACCTGGAAAACAAAAGGCCATCGGCACGATCGCCACGTGGTCTCGGTCGTAGAAATCATCCTTTTCGATCCCCAGCCAATCCCGCAATCTGTCGCCAGATCGATCCCAAAACGGGGTCTGCGCCACGTGCACCCGCGCACCGGGGGCCTGGCTTGCGATCAGGATGCGCGGCGGTCCCGCGAACCAGACGACTGGACGCGGTGCATGCTGCGTGGCAGTGCCCGCAAAGCGTTCCGCGCAAATGCGGCAGGCGGCAATGTCGTCCCTTATATTCATGGTGAAATACGTAATCCCGCGATGCGGCCGATCAAGGTCACCAGCCCCATCACACCGCAGTGTAAAGACGGGACTGCAGCCACTTCCGCCTGTCTTTAGCCACATTTTTACGGCATAACCCTGCGAACAAAGACCGGCGTGACGGATGGTTAACACCTTTTCGTCATCAAAGGATTTCCCGAAGTCAGCCGGATCAGGCGGAGCGATGCTGGAATTTAATGAGGTCAGCAAGTCCTTCTGGACTGGCAAGACGCGCAAGGTGATCCTTGACCGCGTGTCGTTTCGCGTCGAATTGGGCCGGTCGCTGGGTATTCTTGCGCCCAACGGTACTGGCAAAACAACGCTGATCAACATGATAGCGGGGCTGGAAAAGCCTGACGAAGGCACAATCACCCGCGGCTGCCGCATCTCGTTCCCGTTGGGGTTCATGGGCGGTGTCGTCAACCGCCATACCGCGCGGGAAAATGTGCGATATATCGCGCGGCTTTACGGTCTTGACCCGGATTATATCGAAGCGTTTTGCCGCTGGCTGTGCGGGATCAATGAATATTTCGATATGCCCGTTGGCACCTATAGTTCCGGCATGCGGTCACGCCTGACATTTTCACTGATGTTGGCGCTGGAATTCGATATTTATCTGATCGACGAAGGCATGCCCTCGACGACAGACGCTGAATTCAACCGCAAGGCGGGCGAGATTTTGCGCGAGCGGCTGGAAAAGACCACCGTGATCATCGTGTCTCATCAGGCGCAGACGTTGGAACGCTTTGCGCGCTCTGCCGCTGTGCTACGGCATGGTAAGTTACATATGTTCGACACTCTGGAAGAGGCCAAGCAGCTTTATGACTACGAAGCCAACAGCTAAGAAATTCCGGATTCGCAAGCCGGGCACAATTGGCGAGTCCGCGCCCCTGCCGGAGGCGACATCCCACGTCATGGAAAGAGATGACGCACGCCCTGAGCCCCTGGCCGACAGCGCGCAGTCTGGTGCGCCGATAGCGAGCGCCGATATCGACGCTATCCGCCGCGAAGGCCTGACAGGGCGTCAGTTGCGCATGGCGCGGCGCGTGGCACAAAAGAACGGCATGGCCGTCACGTCTGATTTTGACGCTGTGCGACAGTTGCGCCTGGCAGGGGTCGACCCGTTTCAACGATCGACCGTACTGGAACTGCTGGCACCTGATGGAACCTCGGCTGGGGGCACCCGTGCGCCGGGGGCCGCGCTGGGCGCGATCCAAAGCATGCCAAATGCTCGTGTTCAATTGCCACAGACCGTCGCGAACCCGCCGGACAATCTGCCGTCGACGGAATTCGCAAGCCCCGCAGATCGCCACCTTTCGGAAATTTCCAAGATTCAGCGCGATCTGGCCAAACGTCGGCAGCGCCGTTCGCTTTTGATGCTCAGCCGCCTCGCGATCTTCGTGCTGCTGCCGACAATCGCAGTCAGCTACTATTTCTACAATGTCGCCACTCCGATGTACGCCACCAGCTCTGAATTCGTGATCCAGCAGGCGGAACCGGCCAGTGCGGCTGGCGGTCTTGGCGGGTTGTTTCAAGGCACCTCTATGGCGACCCAGCAGGACAGCATTACGGTGCAATCCTACCTGTCGTCGCGTGCCGCAATGATGCGGCTGGACGAAGATCACGGATTTAAGGCGACCTTTAGCGATCCTACCATCGACCCTGTGCAGCGCCTAGCTGACGGCGCTAGCAACGAAGCCGCTTTTGCCATTTATCAGGATAGGGTCAAAATCAGCTACGATCCGACCGAAGGCATCCTGAAAATGGATGTGATCGCCCCGACCCCTGCCGACAGTCAGGAGTTTTCCGAGGCACTGATCGGCTACGCCGAGGAACAAGTCGATCAGCTGACCCAACGCCTGCGTGAAGATCAGATGGCAGGCGCACGCGACAGTTATGAATCCGCTGAAGGCAAGCGCACCGATGCGCTGGCAAGTTGGTTGCAACTGCAGGAAGACGTTCAGCAGATCGACCCGATTGGGGAAACGACAGCCAAGACGCAGCAAATCTCTCAATTGGAAACCCAACGGCAGCGGCTAACGCTGGCGCTGCAGGAACGTATGAATGTGCGCCGTCCGAACGAGGCACAGGTCAACGCGCTGCAAGCACAGATTGCCAATATCGAGGATTTGATTGCCAATATGCGTGATCAGATGACGAATTCCACTGCAACCGGGACCTCTTTGGCGGCCCGTAACACCGAATTGCGGCTGGCAGAGGAAAATTATACTTTCCAGACGATGCTGGCCCAGCAAGCGCTGACCCAGATGGAAACGGCCCGGATCGAAGCGAACAGGCAGGTCCGTTATTTGTCGATGGGCGTCGAACCCGTCGCACCAGACGAAGCGACCTATCCAAAAGCCTTTGAGAATACGATCTTGGCCTTCCTGATCTTTTCGGGCATCTATCTGATGATTTCAATTACGGCCTCCGTCCTACGTGAACAGGTGACAAGCTGATGCATGATGTAACGATCGGCGACTTAACGGTCGGCAATGACCGCCCCCTGCTGGTAATCGCTGGCCCCTGCCAGTTGGAAAGCGCGGATCACGCGCAGATGATTGCTGGTCGGATGGCAGAGGTCTGCAAGGCCGCTGGCGCGCAATTTATTTTCAAGGGCAGTTATGACAAGGCGAACCGCACGTCCCTGTCCGGTAAACGTGGCCTTGGCATGGATGAAGGGCTGAAGGTGCTGCAAAGCGTCAAAGACGCCATCGGCTGTCCGACCCTGACGGACATCCATGGCATCGACCACTGCCAGACCGTGGCCGACGTGGTGGACGTTCTACAAATTCCCGCCTTCCTGTGTCGCCAGACCGACCTATTGCTTGCTGCTGGTGAAACCGGGGCAGTCATCAACGTAAAGAAAGGGCAGTTCCTTGCGCCTTGGGACATGCCCAATGTCATCGACAAGATCGAAAGCACTGGAAATAAGCGTATCCTGCTGACCGAACGCGGTGTCTCTTTCGGTTACAACACGCTTGTTGCCGACATGCGCAGCCTGCCGACCATGGCACGGACCGGTTATCCGGTTGTTATGGATGCGACCCATTCTGTTCAGCAACCCGGCGGTCAAGGCGGTTCATCAGGCGGCCAACGAGAGTTCGCCCCAGTCATGGCCCGCTGTGCGGTATCAATAGGTATTGCCGCCGTCTTTATCGAAACGCACGAAGCGCCAGATACCGCGCCGTCGGACGGCCCGAATATGATCCCGCTCGACCAGATGGCAGCTCTGGTGCATTCGCTGATGCAATTCGACGCTTTGGCTAAGGCAGACCCGCTGCGGGTCTGACTTTATTGTTCTGCAGACGATGCTAGGTTGCAAGGCACCCGAATGAAGGTGTGCCATGCGACTGCTTTGTTTAATGACCTTAATCCTATGCCTCGCCCTACCCGCCGTAGCACAGGACGACCCGACGACGGCCATCGACACGATGGCCACATCCCAGCAGGACGCCGCAATTGCTGCGCGCCTGCAAGACATCCTTGGCGTGCTGGGCGGCTACACTGACGTTACCGTGACGGTGCAAGAAGGCGTTGTAACCTTCGACGGCACTGTGACGGACCCCGCTGACGCCACGCGTCTAGATAGTCTTGCCAATCGAGTCACTGGCGTCGTCGCCACACGCAATTCTGTCACTGAAACCGCAGAAGTCAGCGCTCGTCTGAACCCCGCCATAGCGCGCTTTCAGGCACGCATCGAACAAACCATCGCCTTCCTGCCGCTCTTGCTGATCGCGCTGGCGATTTTCGGTATCATTTTCTGGAGCGGTCTGTGGATCGCACGTCGCCCGCAGCCGTGGAATCGCATAGCTCCAAACCCCTTCATCGCCGAGATATATCGTCAGATTGTGCGTTTGGCCTTCGTCGTGCTGGGCCTAGTCGTCGCGTTGGACATTCTGAATGCAACGGCGCTACTGGGCACAATTCTGGGTGCAGCAGGCATCGTCGGCCTCGCGTTGGGTTTTGCGGTCAAAGACACGGTGGAAAACTTTATCGCTTCGGTCATGCTGTCGATCCGCCAACCCTTCCAGCCCAACGACATGATCGAAATCAATGGCGACCAAGGTAAGGTAATCCGCCTGACCAGCCGCGCAACGATTCTGCTCAGCAACGATGGCAACCACATCCATATCCCCAACGCGACGGTCTTTTCCAACCGCCTGATCAACTACACCCGAAATGCAGAGCGTCGTTTTTTGTTTCCTATCAGCGTCACCCGCGACAGTGACCTCGCCGCCGCACGCCAGTTGATTGAACGTACAGTTCAGGGGTTGCCCTTCGTGTTGCGCACACCCGCCGCACAGGTCTGGATAGACCGGTTAGAGGCGGGGGGAGTGCTGCTTCAGGTCACGGGCTGGATCGATCAGCGCCAGGCTTCGCCCGCCCTTGCGCAAGGCGAAGCGATCCGTTTGGTGAAACGCGCGCTAGAGGGGGCAGGCTTTGTGATTCCCGACAACATACAAGGAATCGCCATGGTGGATTCGGCAGCGCCTCTTCACTCTCCCCCTGCGACCAGTAGCGACACCGCATCCGTCGGAGCCACCCATGAAACCGCCTTAGAGACGCTCATCGAGACGGAACGCCGCAAGGATGGCGGCACAGATTTGCTTGGAAAAGGCGGTGTGCAGGAATAGCGAAAAAAAGCGTCATCAGGGGCTTGAAGGCCCCCGGCGCATATCGTATCCACCTCCTCGCTGATGGGGTGTAGCCAAGCGGTAAGGCAACGCTTTTTGGTAGCGTGTACCGTAGGTTCGAATCCTACCACCCCAGCCAGCGATCTCAGATACTTAGTCGATTGGGCCTCAGGCTCAGATGGGGCCAGAAATGCCCCTGGAAATGCCCCTGTGTAAGGTGGGCATACCGTTGGCCGCTGCACTGTAGTTTTCGGGGGCTACAGAGCCAGAGATGGCCTGATCTGAATACTCATTGCATCAGCTTATTCAGGGCCTCTCATGGGGGAGGTAATCTCTATGAGGAGGAGATATCTAGGTAATAGGTATAAGTAATGGATAAGTAGGAAGAAGAAGAAAGAAGAAAAAGGGAGGTCTATAGGAGATCCTAGAAGAGGCTCCTTAAGCTAAGCCCCTGATAGAGGATTGTACTTTCCTGCTATCTCCTCCTTGATGCTCCCTCTCCCCTCCCTCTGCACTATCCTGCCCCTATGAGACCTGAGCCCCCATGAAGCCCGAAATTATCAACCCCAGACATTCCCGGCCCATAGACGTCCATCGGTGGTCTGATCACCCTGAGGTTAAGGCCTTGGTGGAGGAGATATG
>JAGXIQ010000093.1 GCA_024635625.1 Loktanella sp.
CGTAGGCAGGATGCCCGTACGGTGCAGCATCACCAGATGGGCGCGGTCGATCCGGCGAAAACCTTCGGCGTGATCATGGCGTGCATGATCAAACAGGGGCCCAAGTACCGTGTCTTTGTAGACGGGATCGGGAAAGGTGGTAGTATCAGTCATGGTCATCCTTTGAGGCCCGCAAGCATGACGCCGCGTACGATGTAGCGTTGCAGGACCAGAAACACTACCAGCGTTGGGATCGTCGCAATGGCAGCCCCGGTCATTATCATTTCCCACTGGATCGCCTGTTCGACAGCAAAGCTGGTTAGGCCGACAGGCAGCGTGTAAAGTTCCTTAGACGTGGTCGAAATCAGCGGCCAAAAGAATGCGGTCCAGTTGCCCAGAAAGGTAAAGATCGCCAGCGCCGACAGCGCCGGTGTCACCAGCGGCATCGCGATTTTCCACCAGATAGTGAATTCATTCAGGCCGTCCATGCGTGCGGCTTCGATGAAATCATCCGGCACAGTTTCAAAGAACTGCTTCATCAAGAAGGTGCCGAAGGCAGTCATCATCCCCGGAAACATGATGCCCCAGTAGCTATCCAGCCACCCAAAGTTTGCCGACATCAGATACCAAGGGATCACCAGCATTTCGGTGGGGATCATCAAGGTCGACAGGATGGCGATAAAGACGAACTGGCGCCCACGAAACCGGAACTTCGCCAGCGTGTAACCGACAAGGCTGTCAAAAAAGATGTTGGACGCCGTCACGCAAATCGCAACGAAGGACGAGTTCAAGAACCAGCGCGGAAACTGCCCCTCTGTCAGGACCTCGATGTAGTTGGCCAGCGTCGGGCTTTGCGGGATCAGGCGCAGGTCATAAATCTGGCTCGAGGTTTTGAGCGAGGTCGAGAACATGAACAAGATCGGCGTGATCATCAGCAGGCCGCCAATGAACAATACCGTCCACATCACGATCCGCCCAGGCTTAATCCGCGACATCGGCAGCGGCGGCGATAGGGTTGTGTCTATTGCGGCCATCAGCGTGTCCTTAGGATCCAAAGTTGCAGCAAAGAGATGAACAGCAGGATCGTAAACAGCACGACCGTTTGCGCCGCAGCGGCGCCCATCTGGTACGAATTAAAGGCGGTCTGATAGATCATCAGCACCAGCGGTTTGGTGGTTCCAAGCGGGCCGCCCGGATCATTCGTGGTCATGTTGTAGACTTGGTCGAAAATGCGCAGGAACCCGATGGACGAGAACACGACAAGGAACACGGTCGTTGGTTTCAAAAGCGGCAGTGTAATCTTGCGCAAGATGGCAAAGTCACCAACGCCGTCAATCTTGGCTGCCTCGTAATAAGTTTGCGGGATCGACCGCAGGCCCGCCATAAAGATGATGATCTGAAACCCAAGACCCGCCCAAATCGCCGTCACCATAATGGACGGCAGCGCCCAAGTGGTAGACCGCAGAAAATCAAGTTGCCCCATACCCACACTGCCCAGCACCGAATTGATCACGCCAGTCGGTGCCGGCTGATAAAACCAGCGCCAGACCCAACCCATCGCCGACGCGGTGGTGATAAACGGCAGGAAATACAGCGCCCGCAGAAACGTATGCCCAAACCGGATACGGTCTAGGAAGTAGGCGATCAAAAAGGACAATAGCAGACTGATAGGCGTGCCAATAATCAGATACGCAAAGGTGTTGCGAAACACCTTCCAGAACTCGGCCGAGGCAAACATGTCGCGGTAGTTTTGCAGCCCGATATAGGCGGGCTTTGACATCAGGTTCCAGTCAGTGAACGACAGCCGAAAGGCATCGATCGTCGGATAGAACCGGATGACACTATAGAAAAGGACGGGTAGGGCCAAAAAGGCCCAAACCCAGATTGCGCGCCGCGTGCGCATCGACAGGCGCGGCGCGGATTGCGGTGATGTCGTGTCCATCGCCATGTCAGCGTCGCTCCTCTCGCTGCCGCTTAACGCGCGCGGTCGATGATGGCTTGTTCGGCAGCAGCGGCTTCGGCCACGCTTTCCTCAACCGATTGCCCTTGCAGGAACACACGGTTCGCCATGTCCATCGCGACCTGACGTTGCGCCTGTTCTTCGACGAATGTTGTCGTGTGGGCGTATTCTAAGCCCTTCAGGAATGGCGCATAGATCGGATCGGCCAAGTTCGCCTCGGTCAGGGCAACCTCTGGACGGGCGGGCAATTCGCCAACAACTTCAAGCCAAAGCTGCATCGCCTCTGGCGAGGACAGATACGCCAGGAACTTGGCGGCTGCTTCCAGCTCTTCGCCTTCCGACTTAGCCCCGATGCCGTTCGCAAAATAAGAGGCATAGTTCGACCGCAGACCGTCGGCATTGGCCGGCAGTTCTGCCACGGCCCATTCAAAATCAGCGATGTCGCGGAACGAGCCCAGACGGAAAGTGCCGTCGATTGTCATGGCCGCACGGCCCGCGCGGAACGCCGCCTGCCCTTCGTCCATAAAGCCAGTGTATCCGACCTCGTGCTTTGTCGTCAGGTCCGTATACCACTGCGTCGCGGCGACACCCGCCGCGTCGTTGTAAGTCACTGTGGAATAGTCGTCGCTATAAGGCGCGCCGCCGAACTGGCGGACCAACACTTCACGCCACCATTGGTGATCCTGCCCTCCCATCTCGACCGTCAGGCCGACGGTGGTGTAGTTGCCACCACTGTCCTTCACCGCCATCTGGGACGCGTAATCGACTAGCTGATCGAGCGTTTCTGGCGGGCCTTCGATACCGGCCTCTGCAAACAACGCCTTGTTATAGAACAGCGCCAGCGAGCGTACGGCAGTGGGCAGGCCATAGTAATCATCGCCGCGCTTCATTGCGGTCACGATCGGAAAGAAGTCAGCTTCGATCTGTTCTGCTGGGAACATATCCTTTGGCAAAGGCTGCAACACGCCGCCATTCACAAAACTATCAGTCCAGCCATAGAACATCTGCAGCACGTCAGGTCCGTTGCCCGCCATGTTCGCGGCGACGACGCGTGTCTGATAATCCGCGTAAGGAAAAGTGACCTGCTTGACGTTAATGTCGGGGTTGGCCTCTTCGAACTTCGCAATCAACTGATCCACCGCCTCGACGCGAGTGTCGTAGATATACTGCAAATATTCGATATCCACCGCGCTGGCAGCTGTGGCCGAAGCCATGATTGTTCCGGCAAGCAGTGCTGTCTTGGTAAAGCGTTTCATGTCGTCCTCCGTTGGGTGGGTTGAACCCGGTGTGTTGGTGCAACGTGACGGCTCCGGCGAATCTGCTCCGCTCTTATAACCGTTCCCCAAACGTTGCTGCGGGACTTCGGGTCAGGCTGGACCAAACGTATACCGTGCGTCAATAAGATAATTTACTTGAGTTAATTAAACGACCGTGCGAGCCTTGTTTTGGGTCTTGCTTCGGCATGTACCTTGAAAACGTGGCCGCTAGGCGGTCATGCATTTGCGACGGAACGATGGAAAAACCCAAGGATACGGACATGACATTTCCAAAATCATCCGCCGCACTGGAATCCAAGCCCCCTCCCAGCGCATCGCGGACTGCAAAAGGTAAAAATCCTGGCCGCAGCCGCGAACATAACCGGCGCGTGGTGCTAGAACTTTTGCGGCGGGGCGGCGCGCTTGGCCGCAAGGAGCTTGCCGATCTGGCGCATATCTCGACCCAAGCTGTGACCAACATTATTGATGAGCTGATGGCCGAAAATCTGCTGATCGATATGGGCCGCAAGCGCACCGAACGTGGCCTGCCGCCAATTCAATATGCGATCAACCCCGAAGGCGCGATTACCATCGGGCTGGAAATTGCTGTCGGCGCGCTGACCGCCGTGGTGCTTGATCTTGGCGGCAATCTGCGCGCCAAGCAGCAGCTTCCCCTACCCGATATGAAATCAGATATCGTGTTGGACGTGATCTGCGAAACAGTCATCCGCCTGCGCGCCACCTACCATGCCCAGCTAATGGGGATCGGTGTCGTCATGCCCGGCCCGTTCGAGATTGAGGGCCTGTCTGGCGTCGGCCCCACCACCCTGCCCGACTGGTCCGGTGTCGACGTCGCCCGCCTGCTAAGCCAGCGTTGCGGCGTTCCCGTCACCGTCGACAATGACGCCAATGCCGCCGCCGTCGGAGAGATGCTCTTTGGTCTCGGCCAGAACGTATCGCATTTCTGTATGCTTTATTTTGGGGCCGGCGTCGGCATGGGCGGCATCGTCGCGGACCAGCCGCTACGCGGTGCCTTTGGCAACGCCGGAGAGATTGGCCATATCGTCGTGGCCCCCGGCGGCTTGCCCTGCCAATGCGGTCAAGCCGGATGTCTGGAACGCTATGTCTCGCTTCATGCGCTGACAGAATGGATGACCCGCGACGGTGTCGCGCCGGACACTGACGCATTGCATGACCTGCATGCAGCAGGCGATCCCGCGCTGATGGCATGGCTGGATCAGGCCGCGCCGCATTTGTCCCTTATGATTGGTCTGCTGGAAAACATCTTTGACCCGCAGACCGTTATTCTGGGCGGCAAAATGCCCCGCGCCATTCTGGACGATCTGATCGGCCGCCTAGCGATCCCCACCAGCGTCGCCAATCGCCGCAACCGCGCCTTGCCACGTGTGCAGCGTGGTCAAACCGGTCAGGAATCGGCGGCCATTGGTGCTGCCGCCCTGCCCTTTTTCAACGCTATCACCCCGCAACTTCACCAGACCGAGGATCAGTCCACACGCTGACCCCGAGCCAAGGATTGCCATGACTGCCCACGATCGCCTTGCCCGCCGCGAAGCCGCGCCAGCCTTAATGCGCCTGTCCCGCGCCCTGTCGCGACTGGATAGCGTCCTAACCGTGATGAACACAGGCGCGCACCCTGACGATGAACACAGCGGCCTGATGGCATGGCTGCGATTTGGCTGTGGCATGCGGGTGGTGATTGCCTGCTCGACCCGCGGTGAGGGCGGCCAAAATGCACTCGGTCCGGAACGTGGCGGACTGCTGGGCATGGTGCGTACCCGCGAAATGGAAGAAGCCGCGCGCGTTCTTGATTGTGACGTCGCATGGGTCGGCTTTGGACCCAACGATCCCGTACATGATTTCGGCTTTTCCAAAGACGGCGACGATACTTTTGCACGCTGGGGCGAGGCATTGGTGGTCGAGCGTATGGCCCGTGCCTATCGCAGCTATCGCCCAGATATCGTGCTGCCGACCTTCCTTGACGTGCCAGGCCAGCACGGCCACCACCGCGCCATGACGCGGGCGGCAGAACAGGCGATAGCCTTGGCCGCCGACCCCGCCGCCCTAACCGACCACCCGAACGGGCCTTGGACTGTCACGCATCACTACCTGCCGGCGTGGTCAGGCGGCGGTGCGACCTATGACGACGCGCTTCCCCCGCCGCCTGCCACACTGCAAGTCACCGCTGACCTGCAAGACCCCGTGACAGGCGCCGCATATCAGGAAATCGGGCAATGGTCCCGCGCGCGCCACGCGTCGCAGGGCATGGGGCACTGGTCCGACACGCCGCAGACTACATGGCAACTGCACCGTGTCGGCGGCGCGGCAGAAGATACAATCGCCCAGTCGCTTCCCCAGACGCTAGATGATCTGGCCGCGCTGGCGGGTCCGGCGGCAGACGCGATTCAAGTCGCCGCCAAGGCCATCGCGCAGGCGCAGGATGCCTTTCCCAAAACCGCGCAAATTCGCGAAGCGTTGGCCAAGGCAGACGCCGCGTTGGAAGCCGCGCAAGTGGCAGCCTCACCAGATTTTCAGGCGGCCCACGGCCATCGCCTGACCCGCAAACGCCGGGAACTCGCTGCCGCGCTGGCCGAAGCGGCAGGCCTGTCCCTGATCGTCACCGCTGAACCTGCCGCCCTTATACCCGGTGGCACCTCAACGCTGCGCGTGGTTCAGACAACACCCATCACCGCCCTTGACGTCACGCTGTCCCCGCATCTGCCCGAAGCGGCCACCGGCCCTGCCACAAAACTGGAAAAAGGCACCGCCGCGCTGCAAATCAAGGTGGCAAAAGATGCGCCATTCACCGCCCCCTTTGGCGCCAATTTCGACCCTTTGGGGGGGAATGGATCCGGCTGGCTCAACATGTCTGCCACCATCGCTGGCCGGACAATTCAGACCCGCGTTGATACAGAAGAGCCTTTGACTGTCGGCCCCGCCCACCGCTTTGCCGTGCGGCCCTTCCAATTCATTCGGCAAATTGGCGATACCGCGCCGCTGATCGCGTCAGTCGGCGC